>DVJH01000029.1 GCA_018710795.1 Candidatus Galligastranaerophilus gallistercoris
GAATTTGTCATACCGCTGCCTTTTCTTTTTTAACCGCATTTTTTAACGTAAAAGTAAAAGTTGCGCCTTTATTAACTTCGCCCTCGGCCGCAATTTCGCCGTTATGAGCTTCTATTATCTGGCGGGATAAATAAAGCCCGAGTCCCGTTGAGGGCAGGCGTTTTTTATTTGTGCCTCTTGAGAATTTTTTAAACAAACCTTCAATGTCTTCTTTGCTTAAGCCTTCGCCGAAATCTTTCACCGAAACTTTGAGGTCATTGTTGTTATTTTCCGTTTTAATGATTATTTTACCGTTTTCAAAACTGTGTTTTATGGCATTGCCCAGTATATTAAAAAGCACTCTTTTAATTTCGCTTTTATCCGCATTAATAAGAACATCTGAACAAAAATCATACTCAACGGAAAGATTTGATTTCATCAAAAGCGGATTTAATTCGGTTGAACATTCTTTTATGAGTTCATTTACGGAAAAATCAGTTTTTACAAGGTGCATTTTGCCCGATTCGTATCTGTACACTTCCAATAAAACATTTACAAGCCCCAGCATATCTTCCGTGCTTCTTTTCATGGTTTGAAATAAATTCTTTAGCTCGTCGTTTAATTCGCCAAGCGTTCCTTTGAGGGCAAAATCCAGAGCATTTAATGAAGCAAGAACGGGCGTTCTTAAATCATGTGTCAGGGTTGCTATAAAATCGTCTTTTAGTCTTTCGTTTTCTTTCTGGCTGGTAACA
The DNA here is from genome assembly GCA_018710795.1 of Candidatus Galligastranaerophilus gallistercoris. Classification (GTDB taxonomy): domain Bacteria; phylum Cyanobacteriota; class Vampirovibrionia; order Gastranaerophilales; family Gastranaerophilaceae; genus Galligastranaerophilus_A; species Galligastranaerophilus_A gallistercoris. The sequence goes on from DVJH01000029.1 coordinate 732, forward strand.
TCTCTGATTAAAACAATTGTTTTTTCTTCGCCTTCCAATAAAATTTTACTTAACGAAAGCTCAATCGGAACGGTTAAATTTTTTTTATAATCAACTACGCTGAAATCTCTTAAATAAAGGGTTTCTCCCGCTCTAAGATATGTTTTTGCGCCTTTTTCGTTTATTAAAAGTTCAAAAAAGTTTTTGCCCGAAAGCGAGCCCGTATCAGCTTTTAAAATATCGTATGCCGCATTATTTGCCTGCTCTGTTACATTGTTTGAATTTAAAACTACAAGCCCTTCGGATAAATTTTTTATTATTGTTTCAAGTTTATCGTTTGCGGTTTTTAATTCCACAGTTCTTTTTTCAACGATATTTTCAAGATTTTTTGAATAATCATCAAGCTTCTTGTTTGCTTCTTCAAGCTCGATAATTTTGTTTTTCAGCTGAATTTTCAGATTTGTGCGCTCTATTCCGTTTTTGATGTTCAAAATAATATCATCGTTATTCCAGGGCTTTTCTATATATTTAAAAATACCGACTTCATTTATTGCTTTTATGGCATTTTCTTTATCGGCATAGCCCGTTAAAAGAATCTGGGTTGTATCGGGGTTTATTTCCTTTGCCTTTAACAAAAACTCAATACCGTTCATATCGGGCATAATAAAATCCGACACAATAACGGCGCAAGTATTGTTTTTAAGCCAATCAAGAGCGTCTTTCGGGTCGTTGAAAGCGTACACGTTTGAATACCCTTCCAGTTTCAGAAGGGTTTTTAAGGTTTTTGTAACCATCGTTTCATCGTCAACAACCAGTATTTTGGCAAATATATCCATATTAATATGATAAATTATTTTTTTTTATTAACAAATTTTTTACAAAAATACAAGTTTGGCTTTATATTTGGCAATTTTAAATCTTAAGGAGTTTTACATGCATGTGAATTTGTGATTTATACAATTATCCGGAACAGTAATGCGATTAGACTCCAGTATTTTAAATAAGCAAAGCGGCTATAGCACGCTTTCGGGCAGCTATGCGGGATTATCGGCTTCCAAAGCCGCCGAAAAAAGGCTCGTAGATGCAAACAATGTAGCATTTACGGGTATGGAGAAAGTTGCGCAAAAAACATCCGAAGCAGCAAAAGAAACACTGGGAGAAACCCTTAAAAAGGGCGGAAAATTTATATGGGGCAAATTCACAAAATTCATAAGAGAAAATATAACGGAGGGTGTTGACTCAAAATTTGAATACGAAGATATGATTATGAGTCAACTTGAAAAGAATTTCGGCGTTACGTTCGATGAATGCTATGAACAAATTCAAAAATACAATGATATGTTGAGCAGTGTTAAAAGAGGCAAAATAAGAGACAAGCTGCATTCAACATTCAAAACCGTACGAGGAAGAAAAGAAAAATTTATTATACGAAAAAACGAACCGGAAGGCTCAATCACATTTCACAAAGACCCGTTTTTGAAAAAAGCGCTTTTAAACATTAAGGAATTTACCTGGGGCGGAATTATAGACAGCTGCATCTGGGTTAAAAAGCAGTATAACAAACTATGCGCAAAAACGGGATTGGGCGGAGACATAGTGGATAAATCCCCGACAAGCAAAGTCGGCAAATTTTTTAAAGAGCTTTTTGACAGAAGAGAAGCCGAAAAAGCTGCAGAAGATTCATTCTACAGAATGGCGGGCGTTTTTGAGCAGGCATCCAAAGGCGTAGATGAAATTATTGCCAAAAACAGCGGAAAGAAAAGCAGACACATTGTAAGGGAACTTGCCGAACAGCAAATTTCGGATAACATAAGGGGGCTTGCGGAAGGTTCAATCAGAGAAGCAAGTAAAAAAGTCGGCAATTATAACACCAAATCGGAACGTGCCTGGAACAGATTAGGAACAGGCTTTGTCAGTGCATTATTCAGCGCAACCGATTTTTACAACATGTCGATGTACAGAAAAAATGATCCGAATGAGGCAAACAAATCAAGCCGCAACCGTTTCTTCCAGGATATGAGAAGACAAGGGCTTACGGCAGGCATTACATACGTGCTTCTCGGAGCATTCCAGAATAAGGTCAACTCATCCGTTGCTTATGCCGTGTTATCTTTAGGCGGTGTAACGTTAATATCCGAAGTTTTATCAAGGCTGATAGGCGGAATTTCCTTAACGCCTTTGAGCCCCGAAGAAGCAAGGAAAATTGCCGAAAAACAGGAAAAAGAAGGTAAAAATAAACCCGATAAAACGGAAGAAAAAGAAAACAACAACATAAATCCTTTCAATACAAAGAATACTCCCGAATTGCAAGCGCCGAATAATGACGTATTTTCAATATTTACAAATAATATAAACGTTCCGCAAACCGCAGATAAAAACAATCAGCCTTCTTTCAGCGCAGGACCGAAGGCATATAACAGCGAAGTATTTAACATTTTTGAAAATAATCTGAAAGCAAAAAATAATACCCAAACAACATTCACCGCATTATCGGACACAAAAGATGCGGAAAACAAAAAACCCGAAAAGAAAAAAAGCTGGAAAGAAAGAATTCTTAAAGGCGTGCTTATTGCAATAGGAGCGTCTTTGGGAGTAGGTTTCTTAAGATCAAGAAATATATTCAATCTGGATACAACCATTAAATCACTTTCACAGAAATATAACGATACCGTTAAAAAATTAACGAGCAGAAGACTGATTATGTCAAAAGATGATGTAGACGGATTTTTGGCATATCTTAAAAAAGAAGGATTTGAAGAACAGTATGAAGTCTTAAAAGGCTCGCTCAGCAGGGTTAAAAACGGAAACGTATTAAACGGCGAATCAAACATAGTTAAAAAATATCTGCCCAAAAAAGAAATTAACCCCAACGGAAGATATTACGATCTCGGGTATGTCGAAAGTAAAGGCAAAAAAGCCGCACTAAACGTGCTGACTTTCCCGATTGACACAATTAACGGTCTTGCCGTTAAAATTAACAGCATTATACGTTCAATGTTCGGTGCAAAAAGCATGGCACCTGCGGGCGGAAAAGGTCTGGATCCGAAAACGGGTGCATTGTTTATAGAAAAATACGGTCATAAATACAGAGATACGGTTTGTTCCGGCGAATATAAAAACTTCAGAGACGAGCTTGCAAACGCATTTACAAGACACTTCTCGGAAGCAAATTCACAGCATAAAAACACTTCGATTGCCATGTTATCAAGACTTTTGATTACGTTTATCTCGGGCTACTTCTTTGTTAACGATTACAGAAACCAGGTATTAATCGATTCCAAGGGTCAAGATATTGAAGGAGCAAAAGCGACAACAAGAGAAAGAATAGGACACAAGATTTCAAACTTCTTCCTGAATTCAATGTTTATGCAGTTGTTTAACACAACGTTTGAACCTCTGTACTTAAGCTCGGTCGCAGGCGCAACGGCAGTTGCAATGGCAACGGAATTCACCAATGAATCCGTAGTAAGAGCATCAATTTGCACTCCTACAACAAAAATGACAAGAGACGAATTGATTGAATATGAACAAACAAGGTTGAATGACCCCGGCCTTAAAGGCGATTATTACAGAGCATTTATGAAAATAACGGGTAAAAAACCTTTAAGTGAAAAAGCAAAATAATTCAGAATATATTCGCAAAAGACGTAAGATAATCACCTATGACATTTATCAACATAGGCAAAACCCACATTAAAATCAATGCACCCATAACGGGTTTAAAAAGAAAGCTCATTTGAAAAACGTTAACCTGCGGCGCGGTTTTTGAAATAACGCCGAGAATAATATCCTGCCCCAAAGTTGCAAGCAATATGGGAGCCGCTATTTGCATACCGACTATAAAAGTGTTTGAAGTAATTTTTATAAGATAGTCCATATTGATTATCTGCGCCAGAGGAAGATAGGTCATATAGACGGGATAAATTTGAAAACTTCTTATAAAAGCATCTATTATCCAATAAATTCCGCCTATTGCCATAAGAACGATAACCGCAAGAATCGTAAAATAGTTCCCCATAAGAGAATTTTGCGTTCCCGTCGTAGGATCCAGTATCATAGCCGAAGATACGCCTATCTGGCTGTTTATGATATCGCCGGCGGAAGAAATTGCCGCAACGATACAATTTACGATATAGCCTATAATAAAACCGAATGTAAAATTCAAAACCAGACAAAGAAGAATTGAAGTATTCGGAGGAATGGGAGCAGGCTTTAGAACAAGGGTCAAGATAATCGTTATAATAAGCGCAAAAGAAAGCCTGACCATAATCGGAATTTCGCTTCTGTTTAAGGGCGGTGCAAACTGCATGACCCCGATTAAACGTGCAAAAATCATCATCCCCATACCGAGCGCTATGTTCAGTTCGGGAAATAATTTTGCGAATTCCATTGTAAAAAGGTTTGCTTCCATTTTTATCCTCTGTAAGGCAAAAGTTTACACAGTCCGAGACTTATTTCACCGTCTGCGGGGTATACGGGATTGACCGATAATATAAGATTTACTATTTCTTTTGAATATTTATAGAGTCTTACATAAGTGTATGTTTCATATTTTGTTTTCATAATAACGCTTTTCATATCGGCAAT
>DVJH01000030.1 GCA_018710795.1 Candidatus Galligastranaerophilus gallistercoris
TTATTTATCGACACCTAACAACACAATCCCGAAGCTAACAACACATAGCTGACACCGTTTAAGACGGTGTCTTTTAATTTATTAGGGGCGATACAAAAAAATAATTATAATGAAAATTTTAAAAATTCCCCAATGCGTCAAAAACGCTTTAAATACCCTTAAAATCACTTTTGTTTAACATTTATTACTCTTTGATTCCTTATAATGTTGACATTAAAAGCTTTTTTTCAGAGAATAGGTAGTGTGGCTTTTGTCGCATGCAAAGTTACTCATGAATACAAAATTTTAATATAAAGGAAAACTAAAAATGGCAGTACCTAAGAAGAGAACGGGCAAATCGGCTCAGGCAAAAAGAAGAGCTAACTGGAAAGCTTCACTCGTTGCGGTTACAAAATGTTCCAAATGCGGTGCAGACGTTCCCACGCACACGGTTTGTCCCGAATGTGGTTCATATAAAGGCAAAGTAGTAAGCATTAAAAACCCTGACTACGTTGCTTCTGTTGAAGAACCCAAAAAAGAAACAAAAACAAAAGCAAAAAGAACAACCAAAAAAGCAAAAGCTGAAACGGCGGAAGTAAAAGAAGAAGTTGTTGAAGAAACAAAAGAAGAAGTTAAATCCGAAGAAACAACCGAATCTGTCGAAGAAGCCAAAGCTGAAGAAACAAAAACCGAGGAATAAGCAATAATTTTATTGGGGAATTTAGTATGACGAGAATAGCAATAGACGCTATGGGTGGAGATTATGCCCCCGCTGCAATCGTAGACGGTGCGGTTTGGGCTGCGAGAGATTACAATATACCGATTGAACTCGTCGGTAAAGAAGATGAAATCAAGCGCGAGCTTGACAGAATTGCCAAAAAAGGCATAAGTTCCAACAGAGGCGGATACTATACCCATAAAATTAAAGTTGACTTATCCAAACTTGATATCAAAATCACAAACGCCGAAGAAGTTATCGAAATGGGCGAAGCGGTCGGGCAAGCCATAAGAAAGAAGAAAAAATCTTCAATCGTGCTTGCCGTTGATGCTGTTGCAAAAGGCTCATCCGACGCCGTTGTTGCCGCAGGCTCAACAGGAGCCGCCATGGCTTCAAGCCTTTTCGGTTTAGGCAGATTAACGGGGATTGAGCGCCCCGCTATTGCGCTGACATTGCCTACGATTAAAAAACCCTTTATGCTTTTGGATGCGGGCGCAAACAGCTCATGCTCGCCCGAGATGTTATATCAATTTGCGCTGATGGGCTCGACCTTTGTTAAAAACGTATACGGATATGAAAACCCCAGAGTAGGTGTTTTAAATATCGGTGAAGAAGCGGGAAAAGGCAATGAGCTTGTTCAAACGGCATATAAGCTTCTTGAAGAAAATAAAGACGGGCTTAATTTCATAGGAAACGTTGAAGGTAAAGAAATTTTTAAAGGCTCATGCGATGTTATCGTTTGCGACGGCTTTGTCGGAAACGTTGCTCTTAAAATGATTGAAGGTTCGTCTTCAATGCTTTTTGAAATGATTAAACAGGAATTTTGTTCAAATATTATTTCAATGGCAATCGGGCTTCTTGCAAAACCTTTCATGAAGAGGATTTATAAAAGAATTAACTATGAAGAATTCGGCGGCGCTTTGCTGCTCGGCGTTAAAGGCATTACCGTAATATCCCACGGAAGAAGCACGTCTTATGCAATAAGAAACGCCGTAAGAGTTGCCAAAGATGCGGTTGAATCAGGCGTCAATAAAAAAATATCGGAATTTTTTCAATAATAATTTAGCTTAAGGAAATATAAAATGAACCACAGACCCGTAAAAATAGTATCAGTCGGAAAAGCCGTACCGAAAACGGTTATTACAAATGATGACTTAACGAAAATTTTAGATACTTCCGACGAATGGATTTCAACCAGAACGGGTATTAAACAAAGGTATATAGCCTCGGGTGATGAAAATTCAACCCAATTCGGCATAGAGGCGGCAAAAGATGCGCTAAACAAAGCAAAAATGTCCGGTGAAGAAATTGACGCAATTATTGTTGCAAGCTCAAACCCTTATAATATTTATCCTTCGTGCGCCTGTGTCATTCAAGATGCAATTAATGCAAAAAAAGGTCCCGCTTTTGATATAACGGCGGCATGCACGGGCATGCTTTATGCCATGGAAATCGGCAGAAGCTTTATAACTACGGGTAAGTATAAAAATATTCTTCTTGTTGCAACGGATACCAATTCAAAATTTTTGGACTGGACAGACAGAGCCACCTGTGTGCTTTTCGGAGACGGTGCCGGAGCAATGATTTTATCCGAATCGGATGACGGCGTTGATGATATTATTTCTTTAAATATCCATGCCGACGGTTCTTTAGGAAATTATATTACAATGAATCTTGCGGGCGAAAATTGTCCTCTGGTTGAGCCTTCAACAATTCCGCAGCAAAAAATCGGCATGGTCGGAAAAGAAGTATATAAATTTGTTGTTCAAACAATGCCCGAGTCGATTATGAGCTCTTTAAGCGATGCAAAGCTTGAGCCGAAAGATATAGATTATCTGGTTCCCCATCAGGCAAATTTAAGAATTATAGAAGGACTTCAAAGCAGACTCGAGTTTTCAAATGATCAGGTTGTCGTTAATATAGATAAATACGGTAATACATCGGCGGCTTCCGTTCCCATTGCGCTTTCGGAGGCATTGGAATCGGGTAAAATCAAGACTCCTTCAAAGGCCATATTGTGCGCATTCGGTGCGGGCATGGCGTGGGGTTCTGCCGTTGTAAGATTAAGAGAAGGTTTAAAATAACCAAGGTAGGAGTAAATTGATGAATAAAATTGCATTTATGTTCCCGGGTCAAGGTTCTCAAGCCGTTGGCATGGGGCAGGATTTGTACGAGAATTTTCAATCCGCAAGAAAAATTTTTGATACCGCAAATGATATTTTAAAAAAAGATATTAAAAAACTTTGTTTTGAAGGACCCGAAGAAGAATTAAAACAGACGATAAACACTCAAAGCTGCCTTTTAACGGTTTCGATTGCCGCAATGAGCGCATTTTATGAAAAAACGAATAATTCAATTAAACCCGACTATACCCTCGGGCATTCTTTGGGCGAATACAGCGCAATGTTTGCATCGGGTGTTATGGATTTGGAAAATGTATTAAAAGCCATTCAAAAACGCTCAGATGTTATGCAAAATGCCTGCAACAATTCAAGAGGCGGCGCAATGGCAGCTATACTGGGCGCAAATGAAGAAATTATAAAAGAATGCTTGGTTGAAGCTTCAATTAAAGGTTTGGTTTCGGTTGCAAACTATAATGAACCCAACCAAATCGTCATCACGGGTGAAGCCGATGCGGTTAATTATGCGGGCGAACTGATTAAGCAAAAGGGTGCAAAAAGAGTTGTACCTCTTGCTGTTTCAGGCGGTTTTCATTCAAAATTGATGCAGAGCGCAAGTGATGAATTTGTTGATTTTGTAAAAACGCTTGAAATCAAAAATGCAACAATTCCCGTTGTTACAAACGTTGATGCAAATCTTACGATTAATAAAGAAGATTTTATTCAAAAAATGCCGGTCCAAATTTCAAACAGCGTTTATTGGACACAATCAATTCAAAAGCTGGTTGAACTCGGCGTCGATACTTTTATTGAATTCGGCTCGGGAAAAGTTTTATCGGGTTTGAACAGAAAAATTTGCCCCGATACGGTAAAAACATATAATGTTAGTGATACCGCTTCATTAAACAGTGTTATTGATGCGCTTAATTTAATGAGCGTTTAATTGACAAGGAGAAATATATGACGGATAAAAAAGTTGCACTTATAACGGGCGCTTCAAGAGGGATAGGAAGAGCATGCGCCATTGAACTTGCAAAAGCGGGTTTGGATATTGTTATAAATTATGCGGGCAACGATGAGGCTGCGCAAAAAACGGTTGATGACATTCTGGCGCTCGGCGTTAAATGCGTAAAAAAGAAATTTAATGTAGCAGACAAAGATGCCGTTGAAGCCGCAATTCAAGAAATCGTAAATGAATTCGGACGGATTGATGTTCTTGTAAATAATGCGGGAATTACACGAGACGGTTTATTTATGAGAATGTCGGATGTTCAATGGCTTGATGTTATAAATACAAATTTAAATTCGGCATATTATGTTACAAATCCCGTTTCAAAAATAATGATTAAACAAAGATCGGGCGCCATTGTTAATATGGCAAGTATTTCGGGGATTTACGGCAATGCGGGGCAGGCAAATTATTCGACCGCAAAAGCAGGTTTAATCGGTTTTACGAAGGCTCTTGCAAAAGAACTTGCTTCAAGAAACATAAGAGTTAACGCCGTTGCCCCCGGGTTTATTCAAACGGATATGACAAAAGATTTACCCATGGATAAAATCATTGAAAGAATTCCCTTAAAAAAACTGGGGCAGCCCGAGGACATTGCGGCAGCGGTTAAATTTTTGGCACTTGATACAAATTACATAACGGGACAGGTATTATCCGTTGATGGCGGGCTTGTTATATAAAAACAGAATAATAATTTTTCTTTGCGCTATGGTAATTTTTTGCCATAGTGCAAATGCTTATGACGGCGCTCCTTTTTTGTATGAATTCGGACATTCAAGCGATATTTATATAGATACCGAAAAAAATCAATCCGCAGAAAAACAAAAAAGAAGAGAATTGTCGGATGCAAAAGAAATTCTTTATCAAAAAGGGATTAAACGCTCGCCCAAAGATTTTGTAAAATATATAAAAAAGAACGATAAAGAAGCAATACAATTGTTGTTAAATGCGGGTTTTGACCCTAATATGAACATAAATGCGAATTATCCAATTTATTATGCGGCAAAATTTAATAAACCGGAAATCGTTCATATTTTGTTAAAAGCAGGGGCTGACCCCAATAAAGATTTTACTTCCCCCTTAAGATTCGCAATTTTAAACGGGGATTACGACTGCGTGCATGATTTAATTGATTACGGCGCAAAGGTTAATTATACCGACATGCTTTTTGATGAAACGCTTCTGTATACGGCATTAAAGAAAAAAGAATACGACATTGCGATGCTTTTATTAAATTCGGGTGCAAAAATTGACAATAAAACATATCTTCTTATCAAAAGAAAGAAACTTGAAAAAAAGCTGGGGATAATAGTTGAGTGAGTATTAAGAAAAGTTAAAATAAACGGTAATTTTTCCTTAAAATTTTTGAAAAAATATGCATAATGTGCAATTCTAGTGTGTAGGGAGCGATAATTATAAAATGTATAAAACAATATCACCGGTTATAAGCCAAAAACAAAGCCAGCAAGCGCAATTACTTGCATCAAAATTGAATGATTCAAAATCAAGAAAACAAGCAAACATTGATTTTTTAGGATGTTTATATTTAATCGATTATTTTCAAAGTATCGGAATAAGGGTTAATTCACAAAGAAGCATATTCAGATGTTCAAAATTGTATAAAGATTTTGAGGCCGTTGATATTTATTGTAATTCTCATATGCTTTATGTGGTAACGTCATACGGCACCGATTACGTTAAAATTCCCGCCATGCACAGGCAATTTGAAATGCTTCCGGAAGCATACGTTGTCGTTGATTTAAAAATCGGCATGAGAGAAGCCGAAATTAAAGGTTTTATAACGCCTGCGGATTTTGATTATGCCCAGACGGACGGAAAGTATTACAAATTCGATATTAACAAGTTGACTCCTTTTGATAATTTACTGGAGCCCTTAAGAAAGTATACGGGTATTAAATCTTCCGTCGGAAAACATCTGGATTGTATGAAATTATTTGTTCCATACATTGATAATAAATTGAGCGATGAAGATAAAAAGAAATTAATAAATCACATTTTAACCTGCGAAACTTGTAAAAAAAGGCTTATTGATTCAATTGAATTTGATAATAATGCGGGTAATCTGGATAAATATCCTTCGGTTGTATCCAAAAACGATCTAACGTCAAAAGCCGCATTTAAGGCAAGATTGATGAAATCGGCGGCAAAAGAAAACGAACAGGTAAAAGGCGCAATTGATGTTATCTATAAAAATGAGGCACTTTCGGCGCTTAAAGACGAAGCGTTTAAATATAAAACGGATTTTCCCGTAAAAACAAAAAAACTGATTATGATTGCATCCGTTTTCGGGCTTTTATTGCTTGTTTTACTTGTATTTGCGTTTAATATACCGAAAAGACACCAGACGGATAAAAATAATGCAAAAACCGTTCAGGGTGAAGTTGTAAACAATAACGGGGAACAAAAAGACATTGAAACGGTTTCCGATTATGAAATTAAAATTCCGAAATTGAAAGCAAATATTCCTTTGATGAACGTTTCAAAGGTATCCTGGGAGGTGCAGTCCGAAATTAAAAACGATTCCCAGAAAAAATTTCTTCAATCGGCGGGAAAAAGCATAAGATTAAATCTTCAAAACGATTTATTACTCTCGGGCAGTGCGGCCGTAAATAATAAAGTTAAATTCAATATAAGATTTTTAAGAGACGGAAGTATTGAAACCATTGAAATTGCCGAAAGCTCGGGCACGGGCGCCGTTGATAAAATCATTCAAAAAAGCATTGAAGACACCCTGAGCTTTATGCGACCGCCGAAGGGCTCTTTTGTCGGAAAAAGAAATGCCTTGACTCTGGTTATTGAGTTTTAGCTTTTAAACATATTTTTTTCCATTAAAAGGTTTTTCAATTTCGGAAAATCTTTTATATCATTATGCTTTATAAAATCAAACGCATCCTGTCTTGCAAGTTCCAGTATTTTAATATCTTTCGTAAAATCAAATAATGAAAATTCGTTAATCCCCGATTGTCTTGTGCCCAAAAATTCTCCGGGGCCTCTTATCTCCAAATCCTTTTGAGCGACAATAAAACCGTTATTTGTCTGTTCCAGAACCGATAGTTTTTCTCTTGTCGTTTTAGAAGCTTTGCCTGTTATTAATATACAATATGATTGTATATCGGATCTTCCCACTCTTCCTCTTAACTGGTGAATTTGGGACAGACCGAATCTTTCGGCATTTTCAATTATAATGACGGTTGCATTCGGAACATCGACCCCGACTTCAACAACGGTTGTGCAAACCAGTATGTCATAAACTTTGTTTTTAAAATCCGCCATTACTTTGTCTTTTTCTTCCGCTTTTAATTTGCCATGGAGTAACCCGATTTTATAATCTTTAAATACTGTTTGAGAGAGCCTTTCCGCTTCTTTTGTGGCATTTTTTGCGCTTATTGTTTCGGATTCATCAATCAAAGGATACACGATATATGCCTGATGTCCTTTTTTTATTTCTTCTTTGATTTTTTCATAGGCATTATTTCTTCCGATAGAGCTTGTAAGCGTTGTTATAACGGGGAGTCTTCCTTTCGGAAGCTCGTCTATCGTGGTAACATCAAGGTCGCCATGGACCGTGAGGGCAAGTGTTCTCGGGATTGGAGTTGCTGTCATTGTAAGCATTTGCGGGCTTTTTCCTTTTGAAAAAAGGCGCATTCTTTGGTTTACTCCGAATCTGTGCTGTTCATCTATTACAACAACGCCCAAGTTATTAAATTCAACTTCGTTTTGAATCAGGGCATGGGTTCCTATTGCTATATTCATCTGCCCGTTTTTAAGGTTGGAGAGCATTTCGTTTCTTACTTTTGCGGTATTTTTACCTAAAAACAGTCCGACACTGATTCCCATCGGCAAAAGCCATTTGGTGAAATTCTTATAATGCTGCGTTGCAAGAATTTCGGTCGGTGCCATAATTGCTCCCTGACAGTGATTTTCAATAGCCGCCAACAAGACCATGCAGGCAACAACCGTTTTTCCGCTGCCGACATCCCCTTGAAGAAGCCTTTGCATGGGGTGGGGCGATTTTATATCTTTTAAAATTTCGCCGAAAGCTTCTTTTTGAGAGTTTGTAAGTTCAAAAGGAAGCGATCGGACAAATTTATCCACAAGTCCGCCTTTTTTGATTTCAAGTTTTGCAGAGTTTAATTTTTTGGTTTCTTCCCTTATTAATGCAAGATTTAACTGCATCAGAAATAATTCTTCATATACAAGCCTGAACCTTGCACGGGTCAATTCTTCATTGTTTTTCGGAAAATGAATTTTTTTGATTGCATCTTTATAATTCATTAGATTTCTTTTTTTAATTATTTCATCGGGGAGCTTGTCTTCCAAAAATTCTTCAAATTTTTCAATTGCATTTTTAATTGATTTGATAAGGGTTTTGGCATTTAAATTTTCGCATAAAGGATAAACGGGAATTATTTTACCTTCATATAACTCTTTATCTTCTTCATCGTCTAATTCTGCGGTT
>DVJH01000031.1 GCA_018710795.1 Candidatus Galligastranaerophilus gallistercoris
ATTTTAATATGGCGGCAATTTTATCCGGTATGACAACGGCATTTATTATAGGCTATATTTGCATTAGATATTTTATGAAATTTTTAGAAAAAAGCACACTAAAAGGGTTTGCGTATTATTGCTGGATAGCGGGCGGAATTTGCGCTTTGATATTTTTTATAAATTAAACCGCCTGCCCGTAAGTTTGAATAGCGGCATTTGAATTTAAGTTTTGAATTCTTGACATTAAAAGAGGGCTGTATAAATTATTTTGCACGGGTTTTGAAGGCTGTGATAAAGGAGTTTCGGCAGCAGGGGAAGAATTTATCCCGTTTTGTTTTGAAGATAAAATTTTTATTCTGCCGTCATCTTTAACCGACAACTGTTCTTTATCGGGGTGCTTATTTATATAATCAATCGTTAGTTTATCTTTATCGAAATCAAAAGTCTTATCAACGGTTTTATGGGTCATTGTTTCAGGGACAAACACGGGATATTCCGTTCCTTTTGCCACAAAACTGTCATAGCAAACATTGTATATTTTATCCGAGGGGTTATTTATATCTATCGGGGTTTTATTTCCTTCCTTATCTACAAAATTCAACTCTTTTAAATTGCCCGAATCATCGGCAACATATGTTAAACCTGACACATGCAAAATCCCCGGTTCGCCCGTTTCATTTGAAAATGTTGCTTGAAGCGAATCTTTTATCGCCCGGACGATTTCTTTTTCGGTCATTTTTTTAACAAGAAGAGTATTTTTTAAAGGTGTGGATTCCATAATATCGCGTTCGGTCAGAGTGCCTTTTTTGGGTACTTTTCTTGTATTTGCGGCATTTATAAAGGCAATGTCGGCGCCTGTTTCCGTTCTCATTGCATCGCACATAAAGTGTGTCCAGGGGCTCGGGGTTGTCCTTCTGTTAACGGGAAGCGGTTCAATTTCATTAACCGTACCTATTTTAGGAGAAGGACCCATTGTTGCGTCTTTTAAATAATTCAAAACAGGGCTTTTTTCCTGATTTGTAGGTATTAAATTATTGTCTGCCGCCGTTATATCGCCGTTTTGGTCAAATTCAACATTCAAAACACCGACATTTTTTGCATTTTCGCCCGTCTGGACAATAACAATCGGGTCGTTATCGGCATTATAAAAAAGATTTTCGTTTGATTTAACGCCGTCAACTTCGGTGTGGGAATGCCCGCCCACTATAATATCAACCCCATGGAGCAAGGGGGCAATTTGTTTATCTTTGTCGTTTCCTATATGAGAAACCAGAATAATTCTATCAATGCCTTGGCTTTGGAGTTTTTTTACTTCTTCATTTACAAGTTCAACTGATTTTTCAAGGGTTTCTGGTTCTATTCCTTCAAGTTTTTTCTGGTCATTTCCCGTAACCGTTACCAAATCAAAAGGCATTAAACCTATAAGGCCGTATTTTGTGCCGTTTACTTCTTCTATTATTGATTTTTGGATATTGTTATAGAATGCATTGCCGTTTGGAACCTTTGCATTTGCGGCAAGAAATTTTGTTTTATCGGGATAGATAAAATCATATAATTTGCTTATGGTGCTGTCAAATTCATGGTTGCCGACGGCTGAAGCATCGATTCCCATTCGTGATAAAAGGTTTATAAGAAGTTTATTCTTTTTATCATCCCCGCCCGAAAAATTATCGCCCGCAGAAATTTTAAGAGCGTCAACCCCCTCTTTTTGAACCGTTTTATCAAACTTATCGGACGCTGCAATCATACCTGACATGTTGTCAATGTTGCCATGCATATCGTTTATATAAAAAATGCTGAGTTTTGTCTTATTTTTAGGAGCTGCAGGCACGGAAGAATTCGGCGCAAATGAAGCGCTGCTTTTATTTTGCTGCCATGTTTGCATATTTAGAGGTTTATATGAGGGAATAGAATTTATCATACAAGGGTAAAACATGTGAAGGGAAAAAATTGCCAGAATATCTTATTGTTATTCAGAAATGTTACAACCAAGGCAGTTTGGCTTTTTACCGTTTTCCATCATATATTCAATACATTTGGCGCATTTATCGGTCATCTCGCCGTATTGAAGATATTGTCTAAATCCTTCAATCCATTTGGGAGCCGAGCACGGGCAAAAATTAAGAAAATCTATAAAATAATTAAACCTCTCAAGCAAAAAATCATTAAGATGATATTCAATGGAATCAAGCGCATCAGGCATATCTTTTTTTTCAACCAGAAGAAATTTTTCAAGAAAAAGAGCGGTTGTATTTCTTCTTTGTTCAATCATTTTTGCGTATTTTTTGCCCGAATCTAAAATAATAACGCCTTTATATGGCTTATATTCAATTAAACCTTTTTTTTGAAGCGCCTTTATGCCTTCAAGAGTTGAAGCCGCATTAAAACCGAGAATTGAACCTATGTCTTTAGGGGTGATTTTGGTTTTTTCGTTTGAAAGTTTATAGATTGAATAAAGATATTTTTCTAAGCTTTTTGTAAGTTTATCCATTTTTATGCTGCTCCATAATATTATTATATGGCATACCATATAATAATTCAAGTATAGTTATGGTATAGCATAATAATACAAAAACGGCTGCTTTTTAAAATCATCTACTTAAAGGTATTAAACGCTTCATTATCAATATTTTTCATAAATTGTTTATGAAAAAGCTCAAACGAAAGGGCGTTGCTTGCGTCTTTATTCATCTTATCGTATCTGTACTGGGTCCAAAGTCTTGTGATTAAAGAGAGGGTAAAGCCCATGAATAAAAGGCTGAATGCATAAGGAACACCCGTTATAAAAGCTTTTTCTTTCGTAAGACGTTTTAATTCATCTCCTGCATTTGTATTTTTTGCTTTTGAAATTGTTTCCGCTATTTTTGGCAGTTCGGCACGTTTCGGAACATCTTTAATTTTGCCTTCAGCCGTTTTTTGTATTAAATCGGGAAATTTATTTTTATTTGCAAGAATTCTTTTAAACCCCGCATCAAACAAAGAGCTTCCGAATATTGTATAGAATACGACAAGAGGAACTCTCGTCCAGACTTCTTTATGATCCAATTCGCCTCTGTCTTTTGCGGCTTTTGAATACCCGAACAATCCGCTTATTGCGGTAAGCGCCAGTTGTCCCTTGCTTAATGCCAGCTTTCCTTTATCTTCATCAAAATCAAATTTAAGGTATTCATTTAAAAATTTATCGAGTCCTTCTTTTTTAATTCCTTTTTTATGCAGGGATTCCGATATTTTCTTGCCGGGTTCAAGCAGAGTTTCCGAAAATTTTTGAAGAGTTTTTGAATCTTTACCTTTTGAAGCAAGCAAAATTCCGCCCCCGAGAGCCAGAAGCGAATAAACACCCGCTTTTAAAAGCTGTTGTTTAGAATGTTTTTCCACTTTTTCCTGCTGCTCTTTATTTTCTTCCTGAGTATCGTTCAAATTGGCAATGTTGTTAAAATCCGCCTTTTTAAAGGTTTTTAGGGTAAAAAGATTTTTTGCAAAGCTTAAATTATATTCGGCAATCGGAATGCAGGCACACGCAAGCGCAATTCCGGCTTTTGTCGCTATGGATTGTTTTTTGACTGTTTCGGATATGGTTTTATTGTTTTTAATACTGTCAACGCTTTTTGGAACTAATTCAACAACCTTATCTTTAATTTCTTTCGGCTGAATACTTTTAAATATTTTGTTTCTCATTAAATGTTCGCCTACCACGGGCGGAGCAAAATAAAAAATACCCGATTCCAAAAACTCTAAAAAACTCATTTCGGCAAAATCGGCTTTACTTCTTGAAAAAACGGCTTTAGGGAGCCAGTTTGTTGCCGTATCTTGAATAAATCTTGTGCTTGATAAATTTTCCTGAGACTTTATAAAAGTATCAAGTATTTTTGTCGTCAAATCTGAACCCTTAAAAGCGGGTTTGTTTTTAAGGTTTTGAGAATTATTATTTTTAATTAAATTAATGTTGTTGTTAACTTCGAGCATTGATTTTTTCCCCTTATAAATTCAAAAACCGCTTATTAATCAAGCGGCCTTATAACTTTTAACTTTGCAAAACACAATAAAAATAAGACCTTTAAAAATTACAGGCTGCACATGAATGTATCTTGCATTATTAAAATTAATTTATAAGATGGCAAATTTAGTCCTTCCTTTTTAGCATGAAAGATGTTATATAAAACAAGAATACGTGTCAACAATAAGGGTTATACGTAGTATAATTATTGTTACAATGGACAAATATCAAAGAAACGTTTTAATTAATGAAATAGGAATTTTCGGGCAAGACAAACTAAAAAATGCAAAAGTTTTTGTTGCGGGGCTCGGGGGTTTAGGGTCTTTTGTTTTATATAATCTTGCTTCAACAGGAATTATTCACATCGGAATTGTCGATTTTGACAATGTAGGCATAACAAATTTTAACCGCCAGATAATTTATGATTTTGCCGACCTGAACCAAAATAAAGCAATCTGCGCAAAAAGAAACATATTAAAATATAATCCGGATTTAAAAATTGAAACATATAAAGAAAAATTGGATGAAAAAAACATCGAAAGCATAATTGAAGATTATGACATTATAATTGATTGCACGGATAATTATAAATCGAAATTTTTATTAAATGATTTTGCCGTAAAATGTGATAAAAAGCTTATTTATGGCGGGGTAGAAGAATTTTTGGGGCAGGTTTCGGTTATAGATAAAAACCATGCCTGTTTAAGATGCATTTTTCCAGATTTTGATATAAATAAAACCGTCAAAAAAGGAATTATAAGCCCCGTTGTATCAAGTATAGCTTCAATTCAGGCAATGGAAGCGGTTAAAATTATACTCGGGGCAGAAGATATATTATATAATAAGCTTCTTACAATAAACTGCCTGAAACAGGAATTTAAAAAACTTGCGCTTACAAAAAATAAACTTTGCAAATTGCATTAAGGAGAAATTTTATGACCCTTTATAATAACGCTCTTGAAACAATAGGAAAAACACCTTTAATTAAAATTAATAAATTAAACGAAGGCAAAAATATTTATGCAAAGGTCGAATTTTTCAACCCCGGCGGCTCAATAAAAGACAGAGCGGCATTGGAGATGATAGAAGATTTTGAAAAAAGAGGGCTGATTAATAAAGAAACGGTTTTAATTGAGCCTACAAGCGGAAATACGGGCGTCGGGCTGGCGTTAATTGCAGCGGTTAAAGGATATAAATTAATTTTAACCATGCCCGAAAATATGAGCTTAGAGAGAAGAAAACTTTTAAAAGGATACGGCGCGGAATTAATATTAACCCCGAAAGAAAAAGGAATGCAGGGGGCGGTCGATAAAGCGGATGAATTAAACAAAGAAATTAAAAATTCAATAATTACGGGACAGTTTTCAAATCCCGCAAATCCGATATCCCATGAAAAAACCACCGCAATTGAAATTATGAACGATTTAAAAAACGTAGACATAATTTGTGCGGGCATAGGAACGGGCGGCACAATATCGGGGATTGCAAGAAAAATAAAAGAAACAAATAAAAACCTGTATGCGGTCGGTGTTGAACCGAAATCAAGTCCGCTTATTACGGAAGGGCATTCGGGGGCGCATAAAATTCAGGGAATAGGCGCAAATTTTATACCCGAAAATTATGATAAGAATGTTGTGGATGAAGTTATTGCAATTGAAGATGATGAAGCAATAAATACCGCAAGAGAATTGGCTAAAAAAGAAGGGCTTTTGGTCGGGATATCATCCGGCGCCAATATGGCTGCCGCAATAAAGCTGTCAAAAAGAAAAGGTAATGAAAATAAAAACATCGTGGTTATTCTTCCCGATACGGGAGAGAGATATTTATCAAGCGAATTGTTTGATTAATTTTCTTTGGATGCTTTTTTGAAGAGCCTTTCATACATTCTTCCGTTTATTGAAGCAAGCTCTTCGGTATATCCCGATAAAAATTCCGATTCTTTTATCATGCTTTGTTTTTCGCAAGGGGACAATTTATTTGCGCCGAGTATTTTATCGGCTTTATTTTTTGCAATCGTTGTTTGATAAAGAGCACAGAGCGAATAAAAAAGGGATTCGTATTTGTTATCTTCCGTATAAAGCTCTCTTGCCAACTTTAAATTGCCCATGATTTCCTGTTTGGTTTTATGATAGCTTCTTATATCTTTATATGTAAGAGATTTAATCGGAGACACAAAACATTGTGTTTTTCTTAAATTTGAAATTGCATTTTGTATGCTTGATGATACATCATCATATTTTTCATTATCAAAACCGAAAAATAAATCAGACCCCGATACGATTTGTGCAATATCGGGAACGGGTTTATGCTTAAGTTCCGCCGTATTGATAAAAGTTGAAAGAATATTATCCGCTTCGTCTCTGGGGGTGCGTTTTGCGTTTCTTAAAACCCAGTTAAATACGCTTTCATTACCGTGCCTTCCTTCAAGTTCGTTTTTCATCATGGAACGCCAAAAGAGTGCATCCCGTTTTTCATAATCCAATAATTTTTTTAAATCTTCATCGTTTGTTTGTTCAATAAGGCTGTCTGCATATTCGGCGGCTTCGTTGCTGTCTTCTATGGCATGAAGATAGTATACAGGAGCCGACATTATATTATAAAAATCATCCTGTTTTCTTGTATCGGTTGCGGAGAGAATGTATCTGTGGGTGGATAAAACCTGTAATTTCTTTGCCTGAAGATATATCATATCATCGGAGGGGTTTTTTAAATATTTTGCCATTAATCTGTCATATTCGACTATTTCGGGTCTTGCGCCCTGCGCTTTGAAGGCTTCCGCTCTTTTTTTATGATATTCGGATTTTTCCATAAGATAAGTTTTAAATAATTCTCTTGCTTCGGATTCATCTATTGAAGATAAATAAGTTGCAAAATTTGATTCTTCAAACATCTGGGCATTTGAAGGCGCTATAAAATAAGGGACTTTATAAACGGAAGCATTTTTTCTATGATCATCATCCGTTTCAATGCTGAATTTGTCGCAATATTGAAAATCGAGAAGATTAACGTCTTTTTTGTCTGTAATTAAACAGTTGCACCTTGAAACATCGCCATGGTATACCCTTGCACAATCCAGTTTTGCAAGACTGTCTAAAATTGACCCGAGGCTTTCTTTGTCCCATTTTGTCGTCTCTCCGTTCGGAATTTTTCCTTCCATAAAAGTACTCAAGAGATAATAATTACCGTCCTCGGTCTCAACGTTTCCAATCAGGTTTTGAGCATGGGAAAAACCTTCGGGGATATTTAACAATGCCCTTGCTTCATCCGAAAAATCGCCGTTTATTCTTTCGGCTTTTCCCGTTTTTGATTTTTTAATAACGCAGTTTGTGCCGTTTATAAGATAAGCTTCCGCAAAAAGCCCGTGTCCCAATTTTTTTGCGTTTTTGCCGTTGGTTTCTTCAAATATATCAACCTGTTCACGCAAATCTTCGGGCACAGAACCGTGGATTACCCTTGTTACCTTGCTTGTAAAATTTATATTGTTGTTATAACGGTAATTTATCGGGGAGATTTTCATTTTTATTGTTCCTTTTTAAAGCGGGGGTTTTGGCTTGAATAATCATCTTTTGCAAGTTTTATTGCTTCAATTAGTGTATGGGGTCTTGATTCATCATTTTTATCTACGATAATAAACCTTTTTTTGCCGTCAAAGTTAAAATCTTTTTCCATTTGAGCGAGTCTTGAATCCAAATTTGAAGAATTTCTTACAAAAATCGCCCTGAGAGGAAGTTTTGAAATTTCTTTCTTAAACTCTTCATCATCCGGCTTCAGACCCTCTGAATCTATATAATTGCTTAAATCAAGCATATCAAGGTCGTTT
>DVJH01000032.1 GCA_018710795.1 Candidatus Galligastranaerophilus gallistercoris
TTGCATATTCCCTTATTTTATCTTTTGTATAATCGCCGAGAGGCATAAGAATATTTGACAGTTGGTTTTGGTTTAATCTGTATAGGAAATAGCTCTGGTCTTTTTTAATATCGATTCCTTTTTTTAATAAAAATCTTCCGTTTTCTTCCGCTATTCTTGCATAATGCCCGGTTGCGAATTTATCGAAAATAAGCCCCCGGTTTTTTGCCGAATCAATTAAAACCCCGAATTTTATTAAACAATTGCACCAAACGCAAGGGTTAGGGGTTCTTCCCGATAAGTATTCGTTTTTAAAATTCTCTAAAACGGTCTTTTTATATTCTTCGACACAATCAATAACGTTTAATTTAACTTTGATTTCATCTGCGGCTTTTTTTGCTTCGATAATATTTTCCCCCGTCGGGTTAAAACAGGAATTTTTATTTGTATTTATAACAATATCAGGGTTATTTTCCCAAATCCGCATAATAACCCCTTCAACTTCATATCCCTTTTCTTTTAACATTAATGCCGTTGCGGTTGAATCAACCCCCCCCGACATTCCGACAAGTACTTTCATTTTCTTAGCCGCCGCCCGTGAATCCGACAAGTTCTATATTATCGCCCTCTTTTAAAATTTCCGTTTCATAGCGGTCTTTATTTATAATTTCAAGATTTTTTTCTATGGCAAAAATTCCTTCAATATTTCTTTCTTTTACAAAATCCGCTATTGTGGAATTATCTTTAATTTCAATTTCGTGTCCGTTAACTTTAATTTTCATTTTACCAGCCCTTCTATATCGGATTTAACTTTTTGGATTAAAGGCGCCCAGTTGTTTTGTTTGTCCGCAATATAAGGTTTAACGGATTTATACCATTTGACATCATCTCCGGTTAAATCAAACCAGCGAAATTCTGGCACATTGTTAAAAAGCGCAAACGTTTTTTTGCCCATGGCTCCCGCAAGATTTAAAATCGAATTATCGGTTGTTACGATTAAATCCATATTTTCAATCATTGCGGCGGTATCGTCAAAATCTTTTATGTTATTGCCCAAATTTTTAACGTTCATTCCTTTGTATATTTCATCTCTTATTTTATATTGAAGCATATAGCATTCGGTGTTCGGAATATTAAATAAAGGCTCCAGAAATTTGAGCTCTATATCTCTTGTGGCAAGCCCGACCGTGCTTCCCTGATAAGAAAAACCTATTTTAAATTTATCCCCTTTGAAAAATTTTTCTTTATATTTTCTGACTTTTTCATCATTTGCGCTGATGTATTTTTCGGTATGCGAAATGTTATCGGGCGATAAATTAATTGCCATTGGAATTGACATTAAAGGAATATGATAATCAAATCGAATTTTATTCAGGTTATCTTCATCGCTTGAGATTACTTCTGCAAATTTAAAATTATTCTTAAGAAGCTCCAATGTTGTTTGCGGGGTCCTTAAAATGATTTTTGCCGCCTTGTTTTTAAGTTCAAACAAAAATCTCGAAAATAAAAATGCATCCCCCAGGCCCTGTTCCCATTGAACAAGAAGTATATTTTTCGATATATCTTTTTTGCCGTCATACAAAGGTTTTTTTATATCAGGGTATGGTGTCGGTTTAATTTCTCTTTTAAATCTTGCCTGATAAAGTTCAAATCCCCTTTTAAAATCTTTATGTCTGATTAAATAAGCGGCATAATCAAAAAGGTCAATGTTTGTCATCGGAAGTTTAATATATTCTTCCCAGACTCTTTTAAGGTTTATTTCATCTTTTGCTTTCAGGTATAAAACCGTGAGATTTTTTAAATATGTTTTTTCGCCCGTTTGCATTTTGTGCGCAATTTCCATATTCAAAATCGCATTTTTTAAATTTTCTTCATTATTTCCCGTTGCATACAAACTGTGGTATATATCCCCGAGAACGCAGTAGTTATTTGCAATATCGGGTTCTCTTTCTTTTAAAACCAGAGCATATTTGAGCGCTTCTTCAAATCTTTTTGCTTTTTTATACGCCTCTATTAAATATCTTATTGTTTCGTTATTTTCATTGTTTAATTTGTTTGCTTTTTCCAAAAGTTCAATTTGAATGTCATATTGTTTTAGTTGTTCAAAAATAACCGAACAATCCTGATAGAGATTTTTGTTATCGGGAAAATTTGAAATTAGTTCCTGGTAAGCCGATATCATATCTTTTGTTTTTTTGAAATTGTTTTTGTCGGAAACAAAATTGAAAAGCTTTTCCAAAAAAGCAAATCTGACGGAAGTTAATTCTTTTTTATATTCCTCATTTTCTTTTGAAGTCAAAAGAGAAACATATTCACGATACATCCGTATTGCTTCGTAAACATCTTCATCCGCCAGAGAAAGAATTAATCCTCTGTTAAATTTTATAAGCGTATCAAGTTCGCCCATTTTAAAAACCTTTAAACTGTCAAATTAATCATAATATTTATTCTTCCCTAAGGCAAATTTTTTATTTTAAGACCAAAACTTTGATTTCATTTATCTTTACGATAGAATTTTTATATAAAGTACGTTTAAACGGGAGAACACGATGGAAGCCGTAAATAGCAGTATTCAAGGCATAAGAGAAGCGAGAATACAAAAACTTACAGATTTAATAGATAAAGGAATTAATCCTTATCCGTATTCATTTGATAAAAATATAAGCGCCCGCCAATTGCAGGAAAAATACAAAGACCTTCCCGCAGGCGAAGAAACAACCGACACATATTCCGTTGCGGGACGTGTCATGGCAATGAGAAATACGGGCATGTTTATTGATTTGGTAGATGATTCGGGAAAAATTCAAATTTTTTCACATAAAGAAAATTTATCCGAAGATAAACTTCAAATTTTAAAACTGCTTGATGTGGGCGATATCGTAGGGTTCACGGGCGAAATAAGAAGAACCCCAAGAGGCGAATTGAGCATAAAAGCAAGAGATTTAAAACTTTTATCAAAATCTCTTCAGCCGCTGCCCGAAAAATTCCACGGACTCACGGACGTTGAAATCAGATACAGGAAAAGATATCTCGATATGATAATAAATGAAGACGTAAGAGATACCTTTAGAAAAAGAAGCCTTATTATCCAAAAAATAAGAGAATATTTAACAAAAGAAGGTTTTCTTGAAGTTGAAACGCCCATGCTTCATCAGCAGGCAGGCGGTGCCACCGCAAGACCTTTCGTAACTCATCATAATGCGCTTGATATGGATATGTATTTAAGAATAGCGCCCGAATTACATTTAAAAAGGCTGCTTGTGGGCGGAGTATCGGAAAAAATCTTTGAAATGAACAGATGTTTCAGAAACGAAGGCATAGATACGCGCCACAACCCCGAATTTACCATGATTGAAATGTATCAGGCGTACGTTGATTATAACGATATGATGTGTTTATTGGAAAATATGATATCATCCGTTGCAAAAGACGTTTTGGGAACGACAAAAATAACGTATCAGGGAAGAGAGCTTGACCTGACGCCCCCATGGGACAGAAAAACAATGCTCGGTGCAATTAAAGAATATACGGGTATTGATTTTAACGAATACCTGACGGCTCAGGAAGCAATGGAACAGGCAAAGAAAATGGGAATTGAAACAGAAGAAAACGATTCCTGGGGCAAGGTTTTGGATAGAATTTTTGAAGAAAAAGTCGAACCCAAATTAATCCAGCCGGTGCATATAATTGATTATCCCCGTGATATTTCGCCTCTTGCAAAAGTCCACAGAGATAATCCGAGATTAACCGAAAGATTTGAAACAAGAATCAACGGCTGGGAAGTTTCAAACGCATTTTCCGAATTAACCGACCCGATTGATCAAAGAAACCGTTTTGAAGCACAGGCAAAAGCAAAAGCGATGGGCGATGAAGAAGCAATGAGCATTGATGAAGATTTCATCTGTGCGCTTGAACACGGTATGCCTCCCGCAGGCGGTATGGGAATAGGAATAGACAGAATTGTTATGCTCCTAACCGATTCTCCTTCAATAAGAGATGTTATCGCATTTCCCACAATGCGCCCGAGAGCTTAAACAAAATATAAAATTAAAATGAGCCTTAGATTTAAGGCTCATTTTTTATTTAAACATAAAAAACTTTAAATAATCTTACAAATAAAAAAAGACCCTTTTTTAAAAAGGGTCTTTTTTAAACTTAATGCATCAACAAACTATCTTAAGCTGATTTTTGTGTGAGCACCTTTCTTTTGATAGTTGATTTTGTCTTCTCTTGATAACCAGCCAAGACCCAAGAAAGCCATATTTTCTTCAAGGCTTAAATCTTTTTGTAATTTTTTGGTTGTAACTTCGCCGTTAGAATTTAAGTAATTCCAGATTTGGCCAGCTGCTTCAACGATTGATTCTTGCATTTCCATGTTGTTCTCTCCTTTTAATTAATAATGCTTGTGTGGACAACTAATATTTAAAATATTAGTAACTAGTATTTCCTTGATTTATGGTATTATATTAAAACAAGTTTTCAAAATTGTAAATGGAGTAAATGTATGAGAAATTTAAAAAGCGGAAAATGTTTCTGTTACGGCGATGACGTAGATACTGACGTAATTATCCCCGCAAGATATCTTAACACTTCGGATCCTGAAGAACTAAAAAAGCACTGTATGGAGGATATTGATAAAAATTTTGCAAGCGAAGTTAAAGAAAACGATTTTATTGTTGCAAAAGATAATTTCGGCTGCGGCTCTTCAAGAGAACACGCACCTATTTCAATTAAAGCAAACAAAGTTTCTGCCGTCATTGCAAAAAGTTTCGCAAGGATATTTTACAGAAATGCAATTAATATAGGACTTGTAATTGTTGAAAGTGAAACTCTTCCCGATGAAACAAAAACGGGAGATGAACTTGAAATGGATTTGGAAAACGGAATTATTAAAAATTTAACAACAAATAAAACATACCCCTGCACCGTTTTCCCGAAAGAAATTCAGGAATTAATCGATGCGGGCGGACTTGTAAACTATACAAAGAAAAAAATGGGAGTATAAAAATGTATAAAATTACGGTTGTTTCAGGCGACGGCACCGGCCCTGAAGTTATGGCGGAAGCAAAAAAAGTTTTGAATAAAACGGCTGAAGTTTTTGATTTTAAACTTGAATATCAAGATGAACTCATAGGCGGTATTGCTTATGAAAAAACGGGAACTCCCCTGCCTGAAAAAACGGTTAAAGCCGCAAAAGATTCAGATGCCGTTATGCTCGGCGCAGTGGGCGATTGGAAATACGACACTCTTCCTCCCGAAGTGCGCCCCGAAAAAGCACTCTTAGGCATAAGAAAAGCGTTGGATTTATTTGCAAATCTGCGCCCTGCCATAGTTTGGGAAGATTTGGTTTCATCATCCCCTCTTAAACCCGAAATTGTTTCAAACGTTGATATTATGATTATAAGAGAATTAACGGGCGATGTTTATTTTGGCGAACCCAAAGGCGTTGAAGTCATAAACGGTAAAAAAACAGGCTTTAACAATATGATTTACAATGAAGACGAAGTAAGAAGAATTGCAAAAATTGCTTTTGAAACCGCAATGGTAAGGGATAAAAAACTTTGCTCCGTTGATAAAGCAAACGTTTTGGATGTTTCAAGATTATGGAGAGAAATCGTAATTGAAACTTCAAAAGATTACCCCGAGGTTGAATTATCGCATATGTATGTTGATAATGCGGCAATGCAGTTAATAAGGGCGCCTAAACAATTCTCAACAATCGTAACGGGAAACATCTTCGGCGATATCTTATCCGATGAAGCTTCAATGTTGTCCGGTTCTTTAGGTTTATTGCCTTCCGCAAGTTTATCCGATAAAGGCGTTTCTTTATATGAACCTATCCACGGTTCCGCCCCCGATTTAACCGGAAAAGATATAGTAAACCCGATAGCAACGATATTATCGGGCGCTATGATGTTAAAATATTCATTCAAAATGGATGAAGCATATAAGACAATCGAAAATGCAATTAAATCGGTTTTAAAAGAAGGCTACAGAACAAAAGACATAATGTCCGAAGGAAAAACCCTTGTCGGA
>DVJH01000033.1 GCA_018710795.1 Candidatus Galligastranaerophilus gallistercoris
GAAGTTTAATTTTGAAAATTCTTCGTTGGATATAAGTACGGATACGCCGGAAGCGGGCTCCGCAAAAGAAAATCTTGATATTGAATACACAAGCGATAATTTACTAATTGCATTTAATTATAAATATCTTCTTGATTGTCTGAGAAACATTTCAAAAGCATCGGTTAAGGTTGAGATGTCTACCAATTTATCGGCAGCCGTTATTAAACCGAACGATGACGCGGATGATAAAGAAGAAGATAATTATATTTGTCTTATAATGCCCGTTCAGGTGAGGTAGAATATGAAAATAAGCGTACAAACACCTGCAACGATTGCAAACCTCGGATGCGGATTTGATTGTTTCGGTCTTGCGCTTCCTTTATATAATATTGTTACCATTGAAGAAACCATAATGCCCGGGTCCGGCATTGAAATTAATATTTTAGATAAAGAAGAAAATCTTGAAGCGGAAAATATTCCGACTGATAAAAATAATATAGTATACAAAGCAATTGAACTTCTGTATAACTATATCGGACAAAGCCCCGCAGAATTAAAAATTAATATTAAAACAGGTATTCCGATTGCAAGGGGACTGGGGTCTTCGGCATCCGTTATAACGGGCGGTCTTATTGCGGCAAATGAACTTCTGGGGCGCCCTGCCGATGAAGCGGTTTTGTTATCGATTGCAACGGAAATTGAAGGACACCCCGATAATGTAACCCCTGCATTTACTGGCGGCATGACAATAGCTGAAATTGAAGACAGCGGTTCCGTTACATACAGAAAACTTCCCTGGCCCAAAGAATGGAAAATAACGGTTTGTGTTCCCGACTTTGAGCTTGCAACGGATATTTCAAGGTCAGTATTGCCTGAAAATGTTCCGATTAAAGATGCCGTATATAATTTAAGAAGGGCTTCAATGTTTGTGCAGGCGGTTCATACCAAAGATGAAGAATTAATGAAATTTGCAATGAATGACAGATTGCACCAGCCCTACAGAATGAAACTTGTCCCCGGGTTAAATAACATTATGCAGGAATTAAAACACACAGATAAAGTTCTGGGCTGCGTTCTTGCGGGTGCCGGTCCTTCAATTGCGGTTATTTCAAGCGGTAATACCGATGAAATTAAAGAAATTGTCCATACAAGCTGGGATAATATTAATGTAAACGCTAAAATACATACTTATAATATTGAAGAAAACGGAGCGAAAATAATTAATTAGAAAGGGTTTTTTATGAAAAAAGTTTTAAGTTCATTAATGGTTATCGGTATTTTTTCATTGGCACAGGCGGCATTTGCGCAAATAGGATATGTTGATTATTCTTATATTTCAAAAAATTACCCTCTGGCGCAAAAATACAGTCAGACGTTGAAAAATAAGTCACAATCGATAAGAACTTATGCAAAACAAAAAGACGATCAGGTGGCAAAAGCAAAAACCGCTGCCGAAAAAGAAAAAATAAGAAAAGAAGGCATATCACAGGTTCAGCTTAAGCAAAAAGAATATTCTTCCTTAAGAACCAGATATGAAAACGAATTAAATTCAAAAGTGCAGGCGGCGGCAGAAAAAGTCAGAGTGCAAAAGAAACTTGACGCAATCATCAAAGCCGATGCAAGAGTAACAGGCGGCGTTGACTGTACAAGCGCAGTTTTAACCGTATTAAAACAACAACCCTAAGAATAAAAAAATATGTTTAAATTTGATGTCATAGTAACGGGTGCGGGACATGCAGGTTCAGAGGCGGCAAT
This sequence comes from Candidatus Galligastranaerophilus gallistercoris, assembly GCA_018710795.1. Taxonomy (GTDB): domain Bacteria; phylum Cyanobacteriota; class Vampirovibrionia; order Gastranaerophilales; family Gastranaerophilaceae; genus Galligastranaerophilus_A; species Galligastranaerophilus_A gallistercoris. Next base: position 1,738 of record DVJH01000033.1, read on the forward strand.
TGCCGCCTCAAGACTTGGTGCAAAAGTTATGCTTGCAACCTTAAATATTGAAAATATTGCTCTTATGCCGTGTAACCCCGCAATCGGAGGTCCCGCAAAATCAAATCTCGTAAGAGAAATTGATGCTCTCGGCGGCATTATGGGAAGATTATCGGATGATACCTATGTGCAATTAAAAATGCTTAATTCTTCAAAAGGTCCTGCAGTAAGAGCACTGAGAGCACAATCCGATAAAATTTATTATAAGCGGGAAATGAGAAAAATTGTAGAAAATGAAAAAAATATTACTCTCATTCAAACGCAAATAACCGATTTAATTATTGAAAATAATGTTATAAAAGGCGTTGTCGATGAATTAGGAGTTATATATTATGCCCCTTCCGTAATTTTAACAACGGGAACAAGCCTTAAGGGAAGAATTTTTATCGGGCTTCAATCTTTTGAAGCGGGAAGATTGGCAGAAAGAGCTGCGGACGGGTTAAGCAATGCTTTAATTAAGGCAGGTTTTCCGATTAAAAGATTAAAAACGGGGACCCCCGCAAGAGTTGACAGCCGCACTATAGACTATTCAAAATTGCAGATTCAGCCGCCCGATACAATTGATAAATGGGGATGTTATAATTTCTTTTCATTCAGAAAAGAAAAAAATATAAGAAAACAGGTTCCTTGTTATTTAACGAGAACAACCGAAATTACGCATAAAATAATTAAAGATAATCTTGATAAATCCCCTCTTTATTCCGGTCTTATCCACGGAATAGGCCCGAGATACTGCCCTTCTATTGAAGATAAAGTGGTAAGATTTAAAGATAATCCTTCTCATCATATTTTTATAGAACCCGAAGGAAACGATACTTACGAAACCTACGTTCAGGGATTTTCAACAAGTCTGCCCATTGATGTGCAGTTTAAAATGCTGAGGTCATTACCGGGCTTAGAGAATGTTTCCGTTATAAAACCCGCTTATGCGGTTGAATACGACAGTGTCCCCGCCGTTGAATTAAATCATTCTTTAATGACAAAAAAAGTTAAAGGGTTATTTTTAGCAGGGCAGATAAACGGCACCTCAGGATATGAAGAAGCTGCGGCTCAAGGGTTAATTGCAGGAATTAATGCCGTTAATTATATTCAAAATAAAGATATGTATGAGCCCGAGAGAAAATCATCATATATAGGAACCTTAATTGATGATCTGGTTACGAAAGATTTATCGGAACCCTACAGAATGCTTACTTCAAGAAGCGAATACAGACTTATTTTAAGACAGGATAATGCCGATTTCAGATTAATGGAAACGGGATATAGTATAGGACTTATAAAAGAAGAAGATATTTTAAGATTCAGATATAAAAAAGAACTTGTTGAAAAAGAAATTCAAAATTTGTATGATTCAAAAATTTCTGCTTGTGAAGAAAATAAAGAAATAATGAGAAATAACGGAGAAAATTTTGAAATCGGACAAAACGCCTATCAGCTTTTAAAAAGACCAAATGTAGATTTTTTCCTTCTTGAAAAACTGGGGTATAAAAATTCATTTATTACCGATGATATTTATCTTAAAAAAGAAGTATTGGAACAGGTTGAAGTATTGGTTAAATACGACGGATATATCCAAAGACAAAAAGATCAGGTTAATTTGGGAGATAAACTGGAAAAGATTAAAATCCCGGAAGGTATTAATTATATGGAAATAAAACAAATTTCAACCGAAACAAAAGAACTTTTAAATAAAATAAAACCGAAAACTCTGGGGCAGGCATTAAGAATAGGCGGAGTAAAACCTGCCGATATTTCGGTTTTAATGGTTTTAATCGAGAGTGGAAAATTAAGAGAAAAAATTGTATAATTTTTATATAAATTTAAACGGATAGAGAATTTTGAATAATCTTATTAAAATACAAAACAGTATTGAAGAAATTAAAGATAATCTTTTAAATATATTGTTTGAATTTCCGGAAAAGGTAAAAAAAACAAATTTAAAAGAGGTTGATGAAATCAGAAAATACGGAATTGCAATCAAAAATTTTGAAATTGTATCGATTGCAATGTCAATTTATGCCTATATCAAATTTAAAACCACTGATAAAAACAGCTACAGAGCCTACGGTATCTTAAACGATGCAAAATATCTTGCCGTTTCTTCAAATTTATATCTTGCTCAGAAAGTAAACTTATTTATTTTTGCACTTATGGAATTTGAAGAAGAAAACTTTGATGATGCAATTGATTTTATTAAAAATGCACAATTAATAAATATAGGCGAATACGAATTTGATAATACTTTATCAAAAGTAAAACAGGAAATTGAAAAAGCAAAACAAAAAAGAATAATTCATTTAGCGCCTCCGTCTTTTATTCCGGATAAAATGCACAAAAAAAACGACCCCCTTCTTGCTTTATTAAAAGTCGGAAGAACAATGGCGGTTGAAACCGATCTTGATACTCTTTTGACCATAATTGCAAAAGAAATCAATCTTGCCCTGAATGCCGACAGATGTACGGTATTTTTGCTGGATACCGAAAAAAATGAACTCTGGAGCAAAGTTGCACTCGGTATGGATTTAAAAGAAATAAGGTTTGACGCCAAACTGGGGCTTGCGGGATACGTTGTTCAGACGGGCGAGACCATTAATATACAGGATGTCTATAAAGATAAAAGATTTAATAAAGAAATAGATACACAAACCGGATATAAAACAAAATCCATTCTTTGTATGCCGATTAGAAACATGAGCCATGAAATCATAGGTGCATTTCAGGTATTAAATAAAAAAGGCGGTGTTTTTACACAAAAAGACGAAGATCTTTTGATTGCAATAGGTTCTTCCGCGGGTATTGCTTTAGAAAATGCTTCGC
>DVJH01000034.1 GCA_018710795.1 Candidatus Galligastranaerophilus gallistercoris
ACGATATATTCCAAAAAAAAGTGAGCGCAAAATATGTATCCGATAACATCTATGCATTTGAGAGTGCAAAATGTACTTTTTCTCAAAATAAGTTTATGAAAAAATCCGAAGTTTCGCTTATCTCGGGCGGGGATTTTGAATTTATAAAAGATAAAGGCGTTATATTTAAAACTACATATCCTATCCAGTCGGATGCGTATTATACGTCCGATTCAAACAAAAATGCCGCATCAATTATAAAGTCGGTCGCAAACAAGAACTATGCATATCTGGATAAAAATTTCGATTTGTTTTACTTATCGGAAAATAACGAAAGCTGGATACTGGCGCTTAAGCCGAAAAAAGGTACAAAAATTGAGGACGATTTAATTTCCATTCAAATATTCGGAAAAAATCTTCAAAATACGGGCAGTATTTCAAAAATGGTAATAGATACAAAGAATATAAAAAACGAGATAAAATTTGACGGGTGCAGATGAAAAATAAAACAATCCTTTTTTTAAGATATCTGTTGATTTTAGTTTTTGTTTTTCTTTCTTTTTGGACATTTTTTCATCCCAAAAAAACGGAAACAAATATATTAAAAGCAATTGTTGCAGACAGCGCAAACGACAGGGTTATTGTAGAATTAAGCAAAAAATATTCTTCGGATTTTAACGTAACAATTGAAGCAAATGATTTTGAATCGGCAAGAATTGCGGCCGATAAATTTGAATCAATGCTTGATAAAAAAGTTTTTGCGGGCAAGGATTTGAGCTTTTCAAACGCAGGCAGCATTTTAGAAGTTTATAAAAAATATTACGGCAATCTGCTTTCAAATAATACGGCAAATGAAATCAGAAACGGGAAATACAAAGACGTTTCAAAACAGGCAATGCACAGATTGTATCAGCCTTTGGGGATTAATATAATCCCGCTTGAAGATGATCCTTTTTTGCTTTTTGATGATTATCTTTCTTCGCTCTCGGGCGTAAATTTATCGGGCGAGGGTGAATACGGGGGAAAATATTACGTTTTTTCATCCTATAAAGTCAAAGATGAAATTTCCCTGTCGCCAGTTTTATTAAACGATGAGATTTCAAAACTCATAAAAGTTAAAGATGAAATTAAAAAAGAATACAAAGATATTGAAATTTATCTGACGGGGACCCCGATTCATACGTTTTATGCAAGTTCAAAATCAATGGCTGAAATTAACGTAATTTGTGTATTGTCATTATTATTCATCGTGTTTATAGCAAAATTTTATTTCAGAGAATATAAAATTTTGCTTCCTGTTGCCTTGAGTTTAGGGTTTGGAACACTAACGGGGTATTATTTATGTTCGCTCTTTTTTGATTCCATACACGTTTTGACTTTTGTTTTTTCGACCACTCTTATAGGTATTTGCGTTGATTATTCCCTGCATTTTTTTGCAAACGGTACGGATTTGAATAAAATCTTTAAAAGTCTTACCATAAGCATGCTTACAACCGTTATTGCATTTTTAATTTTGTTGTTATCTAAAATTGAGCTTTTGATGCAGATTGCGCTTTTTACATCGGGCGGGCTGATGTCCGTTTATATGTTTGTTTGTCTGTTTCATCCTTTGATTGCAAAGAAAATGAAACTTAAAAGTTTTGATACGTTTGATATTGATAAATTAAACGTTATAAAATTGAGTAAAAATGCAAGAAAAGTTATTGTTGTTTTGGCTCTTATTATTTCGACCGCAGGTGTTTTAAAAATTAATTTTGACGATGATATTTCAAATATGTATAAACCATCAGACAGTTTGATGAAGGCAGAAAAGATATATTCAAAAGTTTCGGGCGGAAATATTACTACGGTGTTTATACCCGTAGTAGGGGATAATATTCAGGAAATTTTAGAAAACGAAGAAAAAATAACAAAATCGCTTAATGATAATGAATTTTATTCATTAAGCAAATTTATCCCCTCGATTAATAAGCAAAAGGAAAATATTGCTTTAAGAAATCTGCTGTATAAAAACGAGCTTAAAAATTATGCGGTATTTTTAAAAAGCTGTTATACCGATAAACTCTTAGAAGGTAAGAATAATAACGAATTTTTGACGGCAGATGAGCTTTCAAAAATAAAAGAAGGGTTTTTAATCGATGATAAAACTTCCGTTATCGTTCTAAAAAATGCCGATTTAAAAAAGGTTAAAAATGCGAATATTATTGATTTGAAAAATGATATTTCAAGATACGTTAAATTATGCAGGGAAAACTGTCTTAAGCTTTTAATTCCCGTTATTTTTATTTTATATATCGGGCTTTCGTTTGCATACGGATTTAAGGGTGCGTACAAAACGGCTCTCCCTTCGATTTTGGGCGGATTTTTTTCTATCGGAATACTCGGGCTTTTTAATCAAAATATTAACCTTTTTCACACGCTTTCATTGTTTTTGATTGCGGGCTTCAGCCTTGATTATTCCATATTCAGATATTCTTCAAAAGATAAGTCGAAAGAAACGCGGGGTGCCGTTTTAATTTCATGTGCCACAAGCGTTTTTTCCTTTTTGCTTCTTTCTCTTACAAGTTTTAAGCTCATAAGCTCGCTCGGGTTTATTCTTGCGTTCGGCTTAACAAGCGCATATATTTTTAGTATTCTTTTAATTGATAATGATGACGGCACAAACAAACAAAGAATGGTATAGAATAAAAGAAAAGTCCGCAGGCAAAACACGCCTTATTTTGTCATGGTATTTATATAAAATTTTTGGTAAAAATGCGCTTTATACAATTGCTTTTTTTGTTTCGTTTTTTACGTTTGTTTTTTCGGGCGAACTTAGAAAGTATTCAAAAAACAATCTCAGGGTTATATACGATTTTTCAAATAAAAAAACCCCGAAACCCGATATTTTGAATTCATATAAAACGGTTTTAAATTATGCGCTTTCGCTTGCGGATAAGGCCGTTATATCGTCGGGAAATTTTAAGTCAAAAAACCTTTATTTTGAAGATATAAAAGAAAAAGAAAAACTTCTTGAAGATATTAAAAATAAAAAAGGTATATTTTTAATTTGTTGTCATATAGGAAATATTGATGTTTTAAGAAGCTTTGTAACCGACCCGCCCGAAGGCTTTAAAAGTCCTTTTGTGAATGTTTTTATGAGCATTGAGCAGTGCAAAATTTTTAATACTTTTTTGGATACGATAAATAAAAAAGCCGATATTAAAATTTTTCCCGTTGAAGAAACGGGGATTGAAGACGCGATAATGATTGCAGATAAGTTGGAAAACGGGGAAATTGCCGTTATTGCAGGCGATAGAATTTCTGGCAAAACTATAAAAGCAAATATTAAAACAAAACTTATGAATAAGGAGGTTAAAATTTCTTCGGGCGCGTTTCGATTTGCGCAGATGACTTCTGCTTCAATTTATTTTGTTGCTCCCGTTAAAATGAAAGACGGGAGATATAAAATATATCTGAAAAGGTTTATCCGCCTTGAGAGTTTAAATAAAAAAGAAGAAGTTAATTTTATGATTGATGAATATAAAAAGTTTTTTGAAAAAACGGCACAGATTGCGCCTTTACAATTTTATCATTTTTATGATTTTTTTAATCTTCTTTAATTACGGTTAAAAGCTGCCCTCTGCAGGTGAATACCGCTTTGATTCTTTGTCCGTCTTTTGTTTGATATTCACAGTTGAATCTTTTGGTTGTTCCTTCTTTTGTTTTTGAAACACTGTATGGGGATGTATTATACAGCAGGTTAAACAAATCTTTTATTTTCTCCTTTGTTTCGCTTGAATGCAATTTGTTTGCACTTCCTTTTTCATTAAGTATAAATCTTTCAAGGATTCTTAATCTGGCATGGATATCTAAAGAAGGGAATTCATTTTCATTGTTTCTTATAAGCAAACCGTCCGAATTTATAAATTCCATAAAATCGTCGGGGATATCTTTTGCCATAAGGGCGGCATATTCTTTATAATCAAAACCGTTAGTCATTTTATATTTTTCGGGTGCAATGTTTAATTCCCTGAGAATGTTTTTGTATGAGCCGTTGTTTTGTGCGGTCATTTTTGCTATTTCTTCGGCTGCGCCGTATTTTGAATATTTGACCGCCTCCCCTTTGTATGTTTCTTTAAGCCCCGTTATAAAGTTGCCTTCATTAACATGAAGCAGATTTTTTGCAAGCAGCAAAAATCCGCCCGTCGTCATTTTTTTATTTTGCTTTTCAACGGGAAGGTATTCAATATTTGAATTATCAATTAAAATTTCTATACCTTTATTTGAAAATTCGTTTTGGAAATATTGGATTTTTTCTTTATATTCATCAAAGCTCATATCGGGGCAGCTTCTCATATGTTTAACCAGATTGCCGATTTCGCCTTTGCTGTCTGCGTATTTACTTAAGAATTTATCAAATGCCGAAAGAGAATTAATGTTCATATCAAGCATGATTTTTGTTAAAGCTCCTAAATCAGCCTTATCTTCCCATTTGGTCAGGAATTTTTCAATTGAGCCTTTTGATTTTTTTAGAAAATCACTCTCCGATAACTTTTTAAGATAGTAATCTCTTTCTTCTTCATTCTCTTCTTTATAAAGACTTTGTGCAAATTTCAGGCACATAAGCCTAAATGTTTTATTTTCATCTTGAATATCAAGTTTTATTTCATTATTTTTAAGAAAATTAACGGCTGTTTTTGAATTTGAAAATACCGATTTTACCACTTCAAATTCGGATGAAGTTTGTTCGTATTCTTCACTGTTTTTTATATCAAAATTGGCTATATTATCAAGTATATCGGGGATATTTTCGGCGGATAAATCCGCAATATCTTCTATTTTCCGATATATTTCAAAAGCATTTTGCCCCGCAAATTGAATATTGTCGTTTTCCTTAAGATAGCTTTCAATTGTTTCCTTTGCCGCTAAAAATGCTTCTTTTCTTTTTTGGAGCTCTTCAATCGATGTTTTATCTTTTTTATCGTCATCCGCAAATAAGAATAAATCCATAAATTCTCTTATTTCTTTTTGCGTTAATTCTCCTTTTTTGGGGCCTGCGGATGTTTTTTTATTTTTTTTGCCTTTCGGGCTTTTAATTTCTTTGATTCCTTTGATTGATGCGTATTTTTGAAGAAATGAATTTTCGTTTTGAAGATTTGTTTTATCTATAAAATTGATTACGGTTTTAATTCCGTCGGTTATGCTTCCTTCGCCCGATAAATCCGTTTGATAACCTATGTATAAAAGCTCTTTATATTTTGCATAATAGCTTTGCGCCTGAGAATCGCTCATATTTTTAATTTCTTTTATTCTTGCAATGATTTCGCTTTTATCAAGAATGGTGTCAATTAAATTGACATCTGACGCAATCGGGGCCTTTGCAAGTTCGTTCAATTCCGATATATCGATTTTACATTGGCTCAAAGTATCGAAAAAGTCGATTTTTTCTCTTGTATCTGAAAAATCAACCAAATCTTTAAGCGCCGTTTTTGTCTTTTCGCTTAATTTATTTTGTTTTGCCGCAACTTCAATTATGTCGCCGAAATTCAGGAGGCTTTGATTTGAACTTTGTTCAAAAAGATAATCAACAATATCTCTTGTATTTTCATAAACTTTTTTTGAATCATAGCCCTTTAAATTCGGATTTGATGAGATTATTTCGTCAATAAGCCTTATTTTTTCGGGGTACGTTTCTTTTATATAATCAATACAGTCAATTATATCGCCGGTGTTTTTAAATTCATTAAAGCTTGATGCAAGGTGTGAATATTGTTCAATGAATTCTTTTTCGTTTCCGATTCCTATATTTTTCAAAAAATCGGGATAGGAATTTATATCATCTTTGCCTTTATATTCGGGTTCATTTGATCTGTTGTATAAAAATAACAGTAATTCGGGGTATTGGCTTAAATGTCTTTTATTATTCAATGAACCGTATATTTTAACCGCTTCTGCCGCTTTATTCTTTAGAGCGGGGCTTTGTTTTTTTGCCCTTATATATTCGTCGTTAAAGACAGAAACTTGTGCTAAGGTTTGAATTTTAGCATCTTCAAAAAGTTTTGCCGTAAATTCGGGTTTGGTAAAACCGTTTATTTCGTATACGAAATCACGGATTTTTTGGCTTCTTCTTGAAGGCTGCATGACAAAATTTTTGTTTTTATCAAATACGGAAAGCAAAATTTCTATTTCCTCTTCGCACATTTTGTATTCAAAGTGGTTCTTTATTGATTCAAAAGTATCGGTTAAAGAATTTGCCAGATGCAGCAAAAACGCATCAAAAAAACTTTCTTCCGAAGAACCGAATGACGGTGATGAATTTATCCGTTTTACAAATTCATCCGTTTTGGGGCTTCTTTCAAGATTGCTTGAGTTTTTTGAGCTTAAAGAGTTGTTATTATAATTAAAACAGGGGTTAAAATTGATTTTCATTTCTTTTTAAATGCTTTCAAGCGGTATAAAACATGAAAAAAAATAAAATTGACACAAAAAACCGACCGTTATCCGTAATATTACGTATTTTTCTTGATTATTTTACCGCAAATTGGTAAGATTAAGTTTATTAAGAACGGTTAAAATCAGTGTTACGATATTTAAGAATTGAGGAATTTATAATTTATGAATGCAGCTAAATTTTTTGCGGTAGAGATTGTAGATAAGTTTTCAAGAATGGCAATGCTTATTTTTGCGGGCATTATTCTGGGCTCCGTTCTTGCGGTTGCCTTTTATAATCTTGTTCTGCAAAGTTTCGGCTGGACTCTTACATTAATTGTTATATATTGCGTTGCGTTTTCGCTGTATGTTTCTTATACAAATGCGAAAAGAAAAGTAACACAGATTGAGATTTTTAAAGATCATCTGGGTTTTGTATTTAAAAAGAAAAATGAAATTTCTACCCGTGCGGTTCTTCATTATAACGATATTAAATCGTATAAAATTTCTCCTCTGACGGATAAGAAAAATTCGCAAAAAGAAACTCCCGATCCTAACGGTTATTCATTGAGAGTTTTCGGGTTTAAAACCGTAATTGAAAAAAACGACGGTGAAATTCTGGAATTTCAAGACAGCTATTCTGACGGCGTTTTAATGTATTCGCCCGCTTATGTATACAGAATGCTTGATGTTAAAAGATATATTCCGGAATTTCCTTTGGAACTTGTCAACTTTGATTCAAAAAAAGATGTTGAAGATTTTAAACAGCAGTTTTCATATTATTCGGAAAATGAAGCAAATCTTCCTCTTTTAAAAAATAAGAAATATTGTTTTTGTTTAATTAAATATACGTTAATTTTTGCACTGATTGCTCTTATAGTAGGGTCTGCAATCGCATACATCCTCTATAATGACCTCAAAGACACTCAGACTGCTTTAACGCTTTTATGGACGGTGCTTGGCATTATTATTGCAATCATTGTGCCGATGTATTTATTTGCGTTTGTTACAACGGTTTTTGGCGGCAAATTTAACAAGTATGCACGGAATATAATTAAAGCCGTTATTTGTGAATAATTTTTGGTTAAGCGTATAATTATTGTATGTTTTTAACAATTGTTGCGCTTTTTGTAAGAATTATTTCAAATCCGCTCGCAAATTTTTATCAGAAACTTGCGGGCAGATTTGATTCTTCAATATCGGTTAATCTTTATTCAAGCTTTTTTATGGCATTATTCTGTCTGCCTTTTTTATTTTTTATTGATTGGAGTGCATTCGGTTTTAATTTTTATATTTTGGCTTTATTTGCGGGACTTTTATGCTTTTTGGGGACGATTTGTCTTATTAAAGCGCTTTCTATCGGTGAGATGTCGGTTTTGGGGCCCGTTAATTCTTATAAATCAATTATAGGGCTTTTGGGCGCATTTTTTCTTCTCGGCGAAATTCCTTCAATCAGAGCATTATTCGGGTTTATCTTAATTATATCCGCAAGTTTTTTGTTTCCCGTGTATGAAGGCGGCTTTTCAATCAATAAATCCGTTTTATTCAGGTTTCTTGCACTTTTATTTACGGGGCTTGAAGCTGTTATTTTAAAAAAAATAATTCTTATGTCCTCGCCTTTTGTTTCTTTTGTTTTGTGGTGTTATACGGGTTTTATTTTTTCGTTTTTGTTTGCATTTATATGTAAAAAAGTTTCTCTTAAAAATAAATCAAATTTAAAATTTTGTTTTTTTATTGCCGTTTTATTATCCTTAATGCAGATTTCAACAAACATTGTATTTAAACATCTTGATGTCGGGCTTTCATTATCTTTATTTCAACTGTCAAGCATAGTTTCGCTTATTTTGGGGTTCGGGTTTTTGAATGAAAAAGGTATTATTAAAAAGACAACGGGCGCCGTTATTATGATTTTGGGTTCGGTTTTAATTTTAATTTAAAAAAAGCCCTTGAATTTTCAAGGGCTTTTTATTTTAGAATTTGAAATTTTTATTCTTCATTCCAAGAATAAAGTTTTCTTAATTCTTTACCTACCGCTTCAAGCTGGTGTTCGGCTTTTAATCTTCTTGTTGCCGTGAAATGCGGTCTTCCCGCTTTATTTTCAGATATCCATTTTTGGGCAAACGTGCCGTCTTGAATTTCGGATAAGATTTTTTTCATTTCTTTTTTGGTTTCTTCGGTTATTATTCTTTTACCTGTTTCATAATCGCCGAATTCTGCGGTATCTGAAATAGAATAGCGCATTTTTGAAAAACCGCCCTGATAAATAAGGTCAACGATTAATTTCATTTCGTGGATACATTCAAAATACGCATTTTCGGGCGAGTATCCGGCTTCAACAAGAGTTTCAAAGCCTGCCTGCATTAATGCGGTAACTCCGCCGCATAAAACTGCCTGTTCACCAAAGAGGTCCGTTTCGGTTTCAACTCTGAATGTTGTTTCCAATACTCCGGCTCTTGCACCGCCGATTCCTGCCGCATAGGCAAGACCGATTTCATGTGCTTTTCCCGTTGCATCCTGTTGAACGGCAATTAAGCAGGGAACGCCTTTTCCTTCGACATATTCGCTTCTTACCGTGTGGCCGGGGCCTTTGGGTGCAATCATGATGACGTTAACGTCTTTTGGGGGAACAATTTGAGCAAAGTGGATATTAAAACCGTGTGCAAACGCTAACGTTTTGCCTGCGGTTAAATTGGGTGCAATTTCCGCTTTATAGACATCTGCCTGTTTTTCATCCGGAAGAAGAATCATAATGACATCTGCCTGTTTGGTTGCTTCGGCAACGGTTGCGACTTTAAGACCTTTTTCTTCCGCTTTTTTCCAGGATTTTGAGCCTTCATAGAGACCGACGATTACATTAATGCCGCTGTCATGAAGGTTAAGTGCATGAGCGTGGCCCTGGCTTCCGTATCCTATAATTGCAACGGTTTTGTCTTTTAATAAACCTAAATTACAATCTTGTGCATAATAAATTTTTGGCATAACGTACACTCCTTTTAAGATATAATTATTAACTAAGTTTAGAACGTAATATTTTAATAGTCAATCAATTCTTTTGCTTATATAATGAATTAACAAAGGAGAAATTCAGATGAATAATCTTACGGATATAAACGGTATTTTAAACAGCTTAAACTCGTTTGCGGTTTTTAAAAATATATTTAACGATGAAATTATTGCAAAATTTATGATGTTCCTCGATTCGGTAAAATCGGGAGCGGAATTTTCGGAAAATATTGAATCGTATTCGGAATTTGTGTCTCAGCTATATTCAAGCGAATTTACGGGCGATTGGTCAAGCTATGTCAGAAACTTTGTTTTGACGGATGAAAACGTTGTGTCCGTTAATTGTGCAAGAAATTCTTCGGATAAAATTCCCGATTTTATAATGGGGGCGTTTGAATATGAATTGAGAATTTTAAGTGATGTTGCAAGTGTAAGTTATGAAGATGTAAGAGAAATTCTTAAAACAAGGTTTCCTTCAAATACGGATGCGATTAATTCTCTTCCCGTGTTTGATTCATATAAACTTTTATTTACCAAAGATCAAATTCAAACAAATTATAAGACGGAAGGATACGGTGTAATTTCAAGGCATTATGCTTTTAAATACGATAAGGATTTAACCGTAAAACCCGTTTTATATCCCGATGATATAAGATTTTCCGATTTAAAATCGTATGAATATCAAAAAGAAATTTTAATCACAAATACGCTTTCTTTTATAAAAGGAAGACCCGCAAATAATATTCTTCTGTACGGAGACAGAGGATGCGGCAAATCTTCAAGCATAAAAGCTCTTGTTAACGAATATTATCAATTGGGGCTTAAAGTTATTCAGGCGTACAAAGAAAATCTGGATACGCTTGAAGATTTGGAAGAATATCTTTCGGGGTTTCCTTCAAAATTTATTATTTTTATCGACGACCTTGTGTTTGATGAAAACGACCCTGATTTTGCAAGCGCAAAAGCAATACTTGAAGGGTCTTTATCAAAACATCCGGATAATGTTTTGATTTATGCGACAACAAACAGAAGACACCTTGTTAAAGAAACGTTTTCTTCCCGTGAAGGCAACGAAATACACCTTAACGATACAATGGATGAAGCAGCTTCATTATCGGACAGATTTGGAATTACGATAACTTTTTCTTCTCCGGATAAAAATAAATACCTTGAAATCGTTAAACAAATTGCGGCAGAGATGAATATTAATGAAGATGAAAAGAAACTGTTTAAGGAAGCCGAAGCGTTTGCAATTTTGAAAGGCACAAGATGTCCGCGCGTTGCAAGGCAGTTTCTTGCAGATTATGCTTCGCGAATTTTGTCTTGAAGTTTGTCGTTTTTTTTATATAATTAAAAAAGATGGTAACTTATTGGAGAATTATTTATGAATTTTAATTTGGCTGCATTGGAAGACGGAACCATTGTTTTGTTGGTCGGCTTTTTTATAGTATTTATGTTCTTGTGCATAATGATTGTTACTATGAACATTTCGCAAAAAGTTATTGAATATATTAATAAATTATGCCCTCTTGCAGCTAAAGAACTCACCCAAGAGAAGAAAGCGCCGTCCGGTGCGGATGAAGAAGTTGCGGTTGCTCTTGCGGCAGCAATTTTAAAACAAAATCACCAATAATTTTTTAATTTTAAAATCATAAAAAACCTCCTTTTAAAATTTAAAAGGAGGTTTTTTGTTACATTATTTAATATTTTTTTTATTCTTCGGCAATTTTTAAGGGTATAAATATTTAGTTTATATATAGAATCTTTTAATGGAAAAGGAAGTATTACGTAAACTATGTTTTTTGGTATGTATCCAAGTAAATATATAGGCGGCACTCCGTTTGGAATGCCAAATGCTCCTTTTGTCGGAGGAGGAGGTCATCCTTCCGCCATTTTAAGAGGCAATTCAAATTATTTTACGGGCGCTCAGGTTGTTCCTTATTATCAGCCATACCAACCCGCCGTGCAGACTTTGGCGCAGCCCGTAAATAATGTTCAAAACAAGGCTCAAAACGGGCAGGTAAATCAAGGGCAAAATGATACTTTTGTTCCGCAAAACCGTAATGATCGGATAAACAATCTGCAAAATGCGCTAAATAACGCAAAAAACGAACAGGGTATAATAGGCAAATTCTGGGACGGCGCCAAAGGGTTAACGGGCTTAGGGTTAAGCTCCAAAAAATGTCAATCGTATATTGATGCCGTTAACGGCGGACAAATGTCTTACGAAGAAGCTTATAATAACGTTTTAAAATATCAATCAAAACAAAAAGGTGCCGTTAATATAATTTCGGGTATTCTGTCGGGTACTCTTGCCGCGGCTGCCGTAGGCTTTATGCCTTCGGGTGCTTCAAAAGCAAAAACCATTCTGGCTGCAGCAGGTGTCGGCGCTGCCGCAAAATCGGGAATTAAAACCGCTGACAGAGCTACAAACAATGTTCAAAACGACGCTCTTAATCCGAAGCTTATAGTTAAAGACGGTATGTCGGGTGCTCTTGACGGTGCCGTATCCGCAGCAACAATAGGAATAGGAAAAGATGCGGTATTATCCGCCAAAACAAAAACCGAAGCAATTAAACAGGGTGCCGTTGCGGGTGCAAAAGGCGGCGCAATCTCGGGTGCGGTTATGGGCGCAGGCGATTATACAATAGATTGTGCATTCGGCGATCAAAAATTTGAAGCGGATACATTAATAACAAATACCGCATACGGTGCGGCTGCAGGTGCAGTTTCGGGCGCGGTTACGGGAGCTTTGGTGTCGGGTAAAAGATTTAACGGCGATGACACCGTGTCTTCTTCCGTATCTTCGGGCGATGAACCTCCAAAGACACCGTTAAATGACGGCAATAATCAAGAAGGCATAAAGACCCCTGAAGATACAACGGGCGTTAAAACACCCGAAGGAGATGTTTCTGCCGTAAAAAATCCTCAAACTTCAGGGGATGCGGAAACTCCCCCCATAGGGCAGACAACGGAAAGCAAAACTTCGGAAGGTTCACCCGTAACCGGAGAAACGGGTACGAAAGAAGCAAATCCTTCTAAGCAGCCGCAGCAAAAAGAGCCTGATGTTAATCCTCAAAACGAACCCGAAGTTGAAACGGTGTTTCCCGATGAAATAATCGATCCGCCGAGGACATCAGGTACAAATATGTCTAAGGGTCCTATAGAACCTGAAATAATTGATGTTGAATATATAGAAGTTCCCTAAGGCACAACGGGTGAAACCGCACAGGGAGTAATTCCGTTGCTTGGAGAGAAAAAGCCCTATGTAAAACCGGAAATTAAAATTGAACAAGAACCCGTTCATCAGGGCGGCATTAAAGATAATGCTTCAAGAGTAATAACGGGTGCAAAAACTCCGAAGCAAACCGACTCTTATTTTGATACCGCATTAAAAGAAAATGCGGCAAGAGTCATAACCGAGAAAAAATCGGGAATTTTTGCAAAAATAAAAGGAATTTTCGGCTCGGATAAATAATTATTGATTGTTTATGCTAAAATAATTCCGATTTAACAATAAACGGGAGTTATTCGGGGTATGGCAGGTCTTTTATCCATTCAAACGGAGCCTTTTATAAATAACAGGGAAAAAAATATAGAAAAGGTTGAAAACCTTATTGACCGGCATAAAGATAAAAAATTAGACCTTGTTTTATTTCCCGAATTTTTTTCAACAGGTATACCAAACAGCGGATTTGTATATGAAATCGAGAATGATTCATACGTTTTAAGGGAAATTTCAAGAATTGCAAAAAAATACAATACAAATATATGTGCAGGTTCTGTCATAGAAAAAGAAAACGATAAATTATATAACACTATGTATGTTATTGACAGAAACGGGGATATTGCCGCAAAATACAGAAAAATTCACTTATTTTCATATTTCGGCGGAAACGAACACCTGACGCTCGAGAAGGGTGATAAAACCGTTACGGTTGAGCTTGATTTTGCTATAGTGGGGCTCAGCATTTGTTTTGATATAAGGTTTCCTTTGCTTTATAACAAGCTTATTAAATCGGGCGCAGAAGTTATTGTCTGCCCGAATGCATGGTGTGTTCCGATTAAACTGCAAAATGAAATTATGTCTTTAAAACAGGAAGAAATGAAGGCGTTCATAGTTGCAAGGGCAAGCGAAAATCTTGTTTATTTTATGAGTTCTTCATTATCGGGGTCTTTAGGATCGGGGCTAAAAGGTGCGGGTTTTAGCTCGATTGTATCGCCCAGAGCCGAAATTATGGCAGAAGCAAAAGAATTAAACGAAGCTTTGTATGCCGAAATTGATTTATCATTGGTCAGAAAATTTAAAAAAGAATTTCCCGTTTATAAAATTGATTAATTAAGAAAATCGTTTATCGTCTTAATAAGAGTTTGAATATCGTATGGTTTCGGGAGATAAAAATCCGCACCATGGGAAAGTATGGTTTTTTTATCAAGTATTGAGGTTGAAAAAATGATTTTCGGCATTTTTTTGTTTATTGAATCATAATGTTTTTTGGCTTTTTCAAGCGCAAGTATGCCTTCGTTTTCGGAATCATTTCCCCAGTCTAATATGATTAAATCGGGCTCGTATTCTCTTATGGTTCTGATAAACCCGTCATAGTTTTTGCATATTTTTGTGTGATAACCGTTTATGGTGCAGCTTGTCTCAATTAAAAGCCCCAGAGCTTCATCGTTTTCCATTATGAGAATTTTATTTTGCATTGTTTTATCTACTTTACCGTACAGTTTGGGGCGGTCGATAATATAAGTTGATTTTTCGGCATTTCTGGCTATTTTTACAAGGTTGAAGAGAGATTGAATTATCTCATGTTCGTTTTTATATCTTGTTGAATCATATTCTATGACGGCTTCCGACAATTTCATCAATGAAACCTTTTTTTCTTCCTTTGTGTTTGATGAAAACATCATAAAATTGTTATTGAAATCAAATTCGGAATAAAACCTTTTTATGACGTTGTCAAATGCAAAAGCTAAAAACTCCGCCAATTTCTCCGCTTTATAGGGGTTTGTAAAAATTATGAATTCATTTTGGGAATAATGCCCTACGGTGTCTTCTTTAATCAGAGCCGATTGTATAATTGCCCCCATTGTCTGAAGAACTTTCTCGGTTGCGATTTCGCCGTAAATTTCTCTGTAATAGTTGATTTTATCTATCACAACAAGAATTAAAGCCACGTTTGAGCCTTTTTCCATTATTTGTTTAATTGTTTTTCTTGTAAGTTTTTCGTTTAAAAACCCGGTAAGGGGGTTTGTAAGATTTTCAATGTGGCGTCTTATGTGGGCATTTAATCTTGCCTGAAATTCTCTGTTTGGCATTGATTCCGATAAAAAATCATCCGCACCGGCATTTAATAAATCCAATTTATCCGAAACTTCGGCGGATTTTGAAATCGCTATTATGGTGGGTCTGAAGTTATAGGTTAAAACTCTTACCTGTTTGATAAAATCTTTAATGTTTTCTTCAACGGTATCCGATATTAAGATGAATTCAAATTCTTTGTTTCTTATTTTGCCGATTGCATCCGACAAATTGTTTACAAGGATGGCGTCTGCGTTTAAGATTTTTAAAATTTTTTTATACTTAACCGCCAGTTCCCGTCTTTTGCTGATTATAAGTACCGAAGGATTATACATATATGCCCTCATGTTTTGTTTTTGTAAACTCTTCAAGCGTAAATACGGGTAATTCAACAACAAATTCGCAATACGGATTTGTATTATTTGCGGAATTGATATAAATATTGCCGTTCATTTTATCGACAAGCATTTTAACTATATATAACCCCAGCCCCGACCCTTGGGTTTTGGATGTCAGATAAGAATCTATTCTGTAGAATTTTTCAAAAACGGCTTTTTGCTCTTTTTCGTCTATATATGAACCGTAATTTTTTATTGATATTACATTTTTTTTATCTTTTGAATACGTTTTTATTTCAATTTTATCCGAATTGACCGAATATTTTGAAGCGTTATCCAAAAGGTTTACAAAAACCTGTTCCAGTTTGTCGTTATCGGCGGCAGAATATAAATTGTTTTCATAGTCGGTTATATATTTTTTATCTTTGTAATTAATTTTTACCAAATCAATTGATTTTTGCAAAACGCGGTTAATATCTGTTTTTTTGAAAACGAGATTATTGTAGCTTTCATTGGAATCAGCCGCAGTTAGTGCATTTTCAACAAGATTAATGAGCCTTTGGGATTGTTC
>DVJH01000035.1 GCA_018710795.1 Candidatus Galligastranaerophilus gallistercoris
CCTTTGACAAAAGTAAGGGCAAGAATTAAAGATGTCATGAATAAATCCGTTGCCGCAACAAGCGAAGTTATAACCGCATATAACGAAAGTTTTTCGGGGAACAAAACAATTGCGGCGTATAATTTATCGGATTATCAAAAAAGAAAATTTGATAACATCTTAAAAAACATTTTCACGTTCAAAATAAAAATGGTTCGAAGAACAAGCTGGCTGTCGCCGATGATGCATGTTATAGTTTCTGTCGGAATCGGGCTTGCAATAGGATACGGAAGCCATTTAATCATAACAAAGCAAATTACGGCAGGTAACTTTGTTTCGTTCATAACCGCTTTAATTATGCTCTATACTCCGATTAAAAACTTGGGCAATAATTTCAATGCGGTTCAGTTTTCTTTTATGGCAATCGAGAGGGTTTTTACAATCTTAGATTCCAAACCCGCAATTAAAGATAAAGAAAGAGCAATTGAATTAAAAGAAATAAGGAACAATATAAAATTTGAACATGTTGAATTTGAATATATTAAAAATAAGCCCGTTTTAAAAGATATTAACCTTGAAGTTAAAAAGGGTGAAACAATTGCGCTTGTCGGCAACTCGGGCGGCGGAAAATCCACAATAGTAAGTTTAATTCCAAGGTTTTATGACATTAAAAAAGGCGAGATAAAAATTGACGGGACAAACATTAAAGATTTCACCCTAAAATCCTTAAGGCAAAATATAGCCGTTGTTTTTCAGGATAATTTTTTATTCTCGGGCACAATAAGAGAAAACATTATGCTCGGAAAAGAAGATGCAACCGAAGAAGAAATTCAAACCGCTTTAAAAATGGCATATCTTGACGAATTTGTTTCAACCTTAAAAGAAGGTCTGAACACTCAAATCGGCGAAAGAGGAATGCTTCTATCGGGCGGTCAGAAACAAAGAGTTGCAATTGCAAGGGCATTTATCAAAAATGCGCCCGTTGTTATTTTGGATGAAGCAACGTCTGCATTGGATAATAAATCGGAAGCAATCGTTCAGATGGCAATTGATAATTTGATGAAGGATAAAACCGTTTTTGTTATCGCACACAGATTATCAACAATCAAAAACGCGGACAGAATTGCCGTCATAAATGAAGGAAGGCTTGTTGAACTCGGAAGCCATGAAGAATTAATGCAAATTGATAAAGGGCAGTATAAAACATTATATGAAATGCAATTCAGACATCAGGAAGAAAAAGAGCCCGTAAGCGCCTGATTAATTTAAAACCCAAATTAAAACGCCCAAAATGATATAAAATAAAAGCGCAAAAATTGCCCAGAATTTTGCCTCATTTTTTTGAATGTTATGAAATTCATTTATTTCAATTTCGGGGTTGTTTCTTCTTACCCATTCATTTCCTTTTAATCCCAAAATAAGCGCAAAGAGGATATTGCAGGGCGTAAAAAACAAAGGAATAAAAAAGATTGAATAATAAACCCTGTTTTTAATTCCCCAAAGCCATGTGCCAAAAAACGCACCGAAATTAAATTTTTCCAAATCATCGGGCAGAGGTTTTGAAAGTTTTCCTTTTATAAAAAATAAACAAATTTGAAAAATCAAAAGAATAAAAAGCAAAATAAATGAAATTTTATAAGAAAAAAGCGTTATAAACCTTGAAATTGCAATATAGGAAATAAATAAGGGCAGTATAATATTGTTTATTTTTTTGCCTTTAATGTCATTCAATCTTTTTATAATGTTAAACGGAGTTAAAATCGAATCAACAAAAACAAGAAGCAAAAATAAAAAGATGCTTATAATGTCTGCAGATAAAAAATATTCATAAATGCCGCTTTTAAAGTCCGCAAACCCGTTTTGCATTGAATACAAAACAAAAGTCATTGCAATTACGGTCAACAAAATGGTTATAAAAAGAAAATTATACAAAAAATTTCTTTTTGATAAAAACCCTTCAAAAGAAAAAAGTTTTTCGTTTTCAAATAAATTTTCCATTCTTAAATTATATGTCTTTTTAAACGTCATTAAATCAAACAAAAAAATGACGGCAAAATTTATTTGCCGTCATCGGTATATTATATGAAAACAAACTTTATTCTTCCGTATCTGCGCCGATTTTATCATAAGGAACTTTTATTCCTTCTTCGGGGGTTCTTGCGCTTCTATAATCTCTGTAGCCTTCGCCTTCGCCGTCCGAGTTCCAGAAATAATCAATGTCGTTATAATATTTAACTACTTCGTCGGGAATATCGTATGCGTCTTTTATATCTTCAACGGGAGTGTTATCTTCGGTCGGAACAAGATAAACAAATTTGCCGTCCGAATCAATATATGCGGTTGCAACCTTTTCCTGTTCGCTTTGTTTTGTTTGAAGTTCTTCCAATTGCGCCTGAAGTTCTTCTCTTTCCGATTGGGTTAATTTGTCGTTTTCAATTCTATATTCCAATTCTGCAATTTCTTCGCCGTAGGGAGAATATCTTTCGGGAAGAACAATGTCATATACGGGCTGCTCGGGGGTTTCGATACCATCGTTTGCAACCATAATCGCTTCGGGCTCGATACCCATAAAATCGGCAACTTCAACAACGCTGTGTCCTTGAGCGTTAAAGTTTGCATGAGGCGAATTAATATTATCTATAACTTTATTGCCGCCCGCTATAAGCGCAATTGCAGCTAAGGTTCCAAACATGAAATTCTTTCTTGCGTCAGCTTTTTTTCTTTTTGCAGCCTGTGCTCTTTTTTCTTTTTTAATTTGTTCGGGAGATTTTCTTCTTCTTTGGGTTCTTTCCTGTGAGGGTGTATAATAATCGCCGTCAGAACTTACTTTTGTTGAGGGTTTTGCCAAATGCTGCCTTGTTTTAAAATCAACAATATCGCCTCCCTCGGACGGTCTTTGCGCCAGCTTTACGTTTCTGCCTTTCATAAATTCGGGGATATCAATATTGTCATTGTGAGCTTTTACACCGTTTGTTTCCATATTTTAACCTTCCAACTTTCTTTTCGTCTTTATAATTTAATAAATGATTTTTGAATAAAAAAATTGCCTTTTCGGTTAATAAATTTTAAAACTTGAAAATTATTTATTTAGAAAATACAATATTAAAGCATCCTTAAAATACTGATTTTCAATGAAAAATACCGAAGAATTAAAATACATAAAAAAATATAACCTTGACCCCGATAAAATAAAAGTTGTCGGAGAATGCGATTTTTGCGGTAATTACGACAAAAAAGCCTTTGTTTTGGAAAATCTTATTTATCTGTATGAACTGGCAGAGAAAAATTACTTTGGCGGAAACATAACCAAAACGCCTTATGCGGCAGGCGTTATACTGGACGATTGGTCAATACATTTCGGCGTTAATTATAATGCCACAAGAAACGAAACTTCCTCTATATGCGCCGAACGTTCCGCCATTTTACAGGCATTTAACGACAAAATTCAAGAATATGAAATAAATGACAATAAAAGGTTTTCTATCAAAATTCAATATATTTTAATGTCGTCTTATAAAAATGAATTTTCTTTTGCAAACGAAAAAATGACGCCCTGCGCCGACTGTTTGAGCTGGTTTAATACGGGTTATAATTTATCAAACAAAAGTGCCGTTGTATCGTTGCAAAAAGATAAATTCGGAGAAGTTTTCATTCTCGTTCAAAAATTAGACGAATTTTTACCCTTGAGAAATATGGAATTTTTCAATATTGATACGGATAAAATTCATAAAATCATAAGAAGCGAAAATGCAAAAAATAATGCCGTTAAGGATAATGAAATTATAGAACTTTATAGAAAAACATATTTTGCATATAAAAACAATCAAAATACAAAAACATCAAATCAAAACATTGCGGCAGGGATAATTTCAAACGGCGAAATTTTTACCGGTCTCAAAGTTGATTTTTCAAAAAGATGGTTTATTGAACCGTTAATGGCAGCCTGTTACAAAGCAATTGAAAAATACGGCGCAAATACTAAAATTCAAGCCGTGTGCTATGCGGGAGAAGAATATACAATCCCTGAATGCAAAGAAAAAATAAAAGACGGTATTATAAGTTTAAAAACCTTAGGCAGAATAAGCACAAAATTCGCAGATAAAAATACTCTAGTCGTAACAGGCGGCAGAGACGGCATTTTAATTAATACAATCGGTGATTTTATGCCCGATGAATACAGATTTATTCAAAATTATAAAATTAACTAGCAAAAATATTGCTTCAGCTTTTTTATAAAGATTGCAAAATATAAGGAAATTATTTATGACAAAAATTATACAATTCCCCGGTTCTTATAACCCTAAACCTGCAAAAAATGAAGAGATTAAAGGTAAAAAACCCGTTTTTGATTATAACAGAGGCATAGATACAGAAATTGAAGACACATTCACCCCTTCTCTTACCGATGAACAGGAAGGCGCAATAAGAAAAATTGCCGGCTATTCGCTTGAAGATATGATAGCGCTTGTCGGAGAAGAAAGAATGGAAGAATTGTTTTCAAATTTAACCTCAAAAAATTCTCCGGTAACGATATCGCCCGTTGTTTCGGCTAAACCTTTTAAGGAAGGCTTAAAAGAAATATGGGATGATTCCGATAAAGCAAGGGCGGACAGACTTCACAAAAAAACGGACTTATACAGAACTTTAAGAGCATTTGAAAAATTTGAAGAAGAATGTTCCGAAAAACACAACGAACTTTACGGCACAAACACCGAAATTAAAGTTGCCTTTACAAACGAAGACGGCGACAAATATTATTTAACCGATGAGTTGATAAAACAAATTGATTTTTACAAAAAAAGCAAAGTCGGACAGACATTTTCTCTTATCGGGCAAAAAATAAGCGGCGGAATCAATAATTTTATTGACAGTATGCGCCTTAACGACGATTAATAATAATATTTAACAATATCGATAAATCTCGGCAGAAGCAAAATTAAAGCAATAATCGCAGATGAAATTGCACACAATAAAACGGCGCCTGCCGAGATATCTTTTGCAAATTTACAAAGCCTTGAATATTTATTTTTATAATAAGCGTCCATTACAAATTCAATAACGGAATTAACAAGCTCGGCAACAAGCACAAACGTGTTTGTTGCAACCAGAATTGCAATCTCCATTGTTCTTGCCCTGAGGGCAAAAGCAAGAATTAAGACAACAATTGCAATTATTATATGTTTTCTGAAATTTTTTTGCGTCCGAAATGCCAGATAAAGCCCGTTTGAAGCATGAAGGGCGCTTTTTATAAAACTTTTAGACTGGTATTTTTTCATAAAGCACTGATGACACTATCTTGAATCCTGACAACAAAATTGTAATCTTTATTTGTTTGGTGGTCAAATCCCAGAAGATGCAAGATACCATGGACGATTAAGGTTAAAATTTCTTTTTCGAGAGTTTCTTTTGCCTGCCTTTTAGCGGTATCAACGGAAATTATAATTTCGCCCAATTCTATCGTATTATCAAAAACAAATTTATTTTCATCATCGGCAAATAATGCAAAAGTTATAACGTCCGTCGGGTTGTCTTTGTTCCTGTAGGTTTTATTTATTGAATGAATTTCACAATCATCGGTTAATACAATATCAAAAGATAATGTATCTGCGCCAAATCCTTTTATTGCGGAATTATTTTTAATTTCGTCGATTTTAAAAAGCAAATTAACAAGTTTTGAGATTTTTCTTTTTAAGTGCAATTTGAGTTTATATTTATCTTCAATTTGAACTTTTGTTTTCATTTTCGTCTTTGTTATCTTTATTTTCTTTATTTTCCATTGTTTTGGCTTCATTATTTTCTATTTTTTTCTGGATTTTTTTCTCCAGCTTTTCTTCTTCCGATTGGCCGAGAACGATTTTGCTGTTATCTTGAAGCTCATTCATAATGCCCTGCTGATATTTAACTCTGTCATGCTGCATTCCTCTTAAAATTCTGTTAAATGTAATTGCGATGAGTTTAATATCTTTTAAGGTTAAGGGGCTGTCTGATAATTGCCCGTCGTTTAATCTTTCGGTAATGATTTTATTTATCATATTTTCAATTTCTTCCTGCGAAGGATTTTTAAGGCTTCTGACCGCAGACTCGACGGCGTCTGCAAGCATTAAAATTGCCGTTTCTTTCATATTGGGTTTGGGCCCGGGATAGCGGAACTGTTCCTGGCGGACATTTTCCTTTCCTTCCAATTGAACGGCCTGATTGTAAAAGTGCCCCGCAAGGGCTTCG
This sequence comes from Candidatus Galligastranaerophilus gallistercoris, assembly GCA_018710795.1. GTDB lineage: Bacteria > Cyanobacteriota > Vampirovibrionia > Gastranaerophilales > Gastranaerophilaceae > Galligastranaerophilus_A > Galligastranaerophilus_A gallistercoris. Next base: position 6,202 of record DVJH01000035.1, read on the forward strand.
CCGTGGTGCTGCTGAATGAAATTAATAATCTCCTGCGGAAGTCCGTTTTTCTTCGCAATTTCAACACCGTCTTTTGCATGGGATATAATAACCATTTTTGATAACCTCGGATTTAATTTGTTATGAGGGTTTTCAACTCCGAAATATGACTGGTTTTCAATAAAGAATAACGGTTTTTGAAGCTTTCCTATATCATGATAAAATGCGCCCACTCTTGCTAAAATGGGATCCGCCCCGATTGCTTCGGCTGCAGCTTCGCAAAGATTTGCAACCATTAACGAATGGTGATAGGTACCGGGTGCTTTATATTGCAATTTGGATAAAAGAGGCGAATTGTGATCCGCAAGCTCAATCAGCCCGTATGGCGTTACGGCTTTAAAGATACTTTCAAAAATGGGAATTATACCCAAAGGAAAAACGCCCGAGAAAAGACCGTTTAAAAGCGCACACGATGCCACTTTTATCGAATCTTTAAGATAATTAAAAGAAAATTGGTCTTCAAAAATGCTGACCGCAAGAATAAAGACACCCATAACAACGCCCGTCCAAAGACCGCATTTAATTAAATCCTGTCTTCTTGAATATGATATTTTTGAAACGAAAAACACGCTTGCAAGCGCCGCAAAAACAAAAATGGTAATAAATTGAGGTTCCAAAAATAAAGTTGCCGAAATCAGCGCTATGAATATTATGGTAGCAACAAACGCCAGAGCGGGTGTTGTAAAAATCGCCATTATTATGGTAAAAGCGGGAATAGGCATTAAATAATTGGAAGTTTCGTTATTTGCCGAAATTCCGACACATGCAAATGTCAAAAGAATGGATAACAGCCCTAAAATCATATAGTATCTGGGGTCATCATATTTTTTCTCTTTGTATTTAATATAAAATACAAGACAGCTTCCGCAAAGAAGCGTAAACAAAAATATGCCGAACACGCCGCTTTTATTAATTTCAAGCAGGCTGTAACCCGATTTTCTTAAAGCGTCTCTTTTTACCTGAGTCAAAATTTCGCCCGGCTTTAAGATTATTTCGCCTTTTTTAAATTTGACGGTATAAGGTTTAACGGAGCTTTTTGCGTTTTTTCTTGCAACTTCCGTTGCATAATCATCTATTACAAGATTCGGGAATATAACACACTCTAAAACACCCGATATCATTGCAAGCTGATTTTTTGTCAGATTAGCGCCGAGCATTTCTTTTATGGTGTCTTCATTTGTATATGTTTCAATTTCGCCGTCCTGAAGCCCTTGTTTTAAATATTTATTCAAAACAATATCGGCGCTGGTTAAAATTGCATTTAAGTTTTGTTTTGAAGAATTAATCGCAAATTTTACAACCTGCTCTTTTTTTTCGACGTTTGTAATATCAAACATGTTTGAAAATTCAATATATTGAGATTGTTTATCCGCATTGGATTCTTTGATTTTCATTATGTTTTCTTTAAAAGCATAAAAGCTGTTTTGAATTGCAAATGTATCAATGGGTATAATAATGGGTTTAATTTTTCTTGCAACATCCCTTCTTAAAAGTTCGGTTTTTTGGACATCCACAACTTCAATCGTTTTCTTGGCTACGATTTTTTTCTTTCCGACTCCGTTTTCAAGCAAATCCTGAGATAAAAATTTAGAAGATAAAAGGAAAGATATAACAAGCACAAACAAAAGAAAAATTGCCATGCTTCCCATTTTGGAAGAAAAATCAATATTTTTAGCGTTAAAAGGTTTTATAAACTTTAACATATCTTCTCCATAAGCACCGAATTTATAATAATTATACCTCAAAAAACAAAATAAGGCTCAAATGCTTGTTTTTAAACATTGTTAAACTCGTTTATTTTTTTAAATGCGGCTTCATTGATATTTCTTGATGTTGATATAAGCGAATCTTTATTTATAAGCTTATAGCGTGTTTTAAAAATTCCGCCCGCTATCATAACGTTTTCATTGAATGTTTCCCTGAATGATTGAATTTCTTTTACGAGTTTTTTATCCAGTATTTCTTTTTCATCTATTATTGAAGCTATTATATCCGATATTTCAAATTTGGCGTTTTCAATATCGTTATTTTTAATTAAATAAGTTATTTTTTGAAAAGCGGAGAAGATTTTTTTGTAAATAAGGAAAAGTTTCTCTTTTTTAAGGGGATATACTTTTTTAAAGTAATTCATGGTTGTCATATATCCTATATCCGACATTTCTTTTTTCTTTTCTTTTCCTATCATAAAGTCGACAACGCTTACGTTTTCAAGGTTTATTTTAATGTAGTCGTATTTATCGCAATTTTTATACGTATTAATTACAAAATCGCTTGCAATGCCCGAAACCGAATCGTATACGGCATTTAAGTATTCAACGGTGTTTGTTATTTTCTTTTTTGTTTCATTTGATTCCAGCCTGAATTCAAGAATTCTGTCTTCCAGTTTTGAAATAGTATCAGATGCTTTCCACAAAGGCATTGATTTTAACAAATCGCCGTCAACAAGGCACTCGTCTTCATTAAAAACGGGCGAATATAACCCCGGCATTGCAACGGACACTCTTATTGCATGGGCAATCTCGGCATCCGGAGTTTTGGTTTTTGAAAATTCGTACAATTTTGAGGTCGTAAGATCAACGGTAAAAATTACAAGCTCTTTTTCAAGCTCCTTGAAAGTAACCGGCGGATATTCTTTATTTTCGTCATAATCGGGGTAAAATTTGGCTTCTATTTTATTTTTCATCCAGTCATAAAAAATATTGCCCTTTGAAATCGCAAAATCTTTGCCGAAATTAAAATTCAAATCCTTAAAAAATTCAAAATTAACATTATCAAAAATTTCTTTGATTTCGGCGGGAGTATATTTAAAAGAGATAAGCCCCGCAACAACGGCGCCAATGGATGAGCCCGCCCAGCCCGTTATATTTATTCCAAGCTCATCAAAAGCCCTGACCGCACCTGAATATGCGGCGCCTCTTATGCCGCCGCCTCCGAATATACAAAAATATTTATTCATTTTAAAATAATATTTCGGATTATAAAATTTTCCATCAACCGTTAAGCCTAAAATTACTTATTTTTTGTTTTCATTGTAGAATGAATTAAAGAATTATTGTTGGATGGAGAAAATTATGACATTGCACCAAACACTCGCACAAAAAATTATCTCAAAGCACGCAGGTAAAGACGTTATCCCGAACGAACTCGTTATTGCGAAAGTTGATGTTGCCGCAGTTCAAGACGGCACGGGACCTTTAACCATACAGGAATTTAAGAAGCTGAATAAAGAAAAACTTGCAAACCCTGAAAGAACAATTCTTTTTATAGACCATGCGGCGCCAAGCCCCAGAAAAGAACTTTCAAACACTCATGTTACAATAAGAGAATTTGCAAAAGAATACGGTGCGGTGTTATCCGATATAGGCGAAGGGGTATGCCATCAAAGACTGGTGGAAAGTTTTGTAAACCCCGGAGAAATTCTTGTAGGCGCAGATTCTCACACCTGCACCTCGGGCGCACTCGGGGCTTTTGCAACCGGCATGGGTTCAACCGATATAGCGGTCGCCTTTGCTTTGGGCAAAACCTGGCTCAAGGTGCCCGAATCATACAAAATAGTTGTTGAAGGAAAATTCAGAGAAAACGTTACATCAAAAGATTTAATGCTTCATCTTATAGGAATGATAGGGGCTGACGGAGCTACATATAAAGCTCTTGAATTCACGGGAAGCACAATCAAAAATATGGAGATGAGCGAAAGATTTACTCTTGCCAATATGGCCGTTGAAGCCGGGGCAAAATGCGGACTGTTTGAAACGGATGAAAAAACAAAAGAGTATTTAAAAGAAAAAGGCAGAGAAGAAAAATTCATCGAATTAAAAATAGATGATGAAGCAAAATATGAAAAAATAATTGAAATTAGAGCCGAAGATATAGTTCCCACGGTATCATGCCCGCATACGGTAGATAACACAAAACCCGCAAGCGAATTAAACGATATAAAAGTTAATCAGGTATTTATCGGAACATGCACAAACGGCAGAATTGAAGATTTAAGAATAGCGGCAAACGTATTAAAAGGAAGAAAAAAACATAAAAACGTAAGACTTATTATTGTTCCCGCTTCTCCTACCGTATATAAACAGGCGGTAAAAGAAGGTTTATTGGAAATCTTTATTGATGCGGGGGCATCATTTTTGCCCGCAGGGTGCGGTCCTTGCGTAGGCGTTCACGGAGGAATCTTAGGCGATAATGAAGTTTGCCTTGCAACTCAAAACAGAAACTTTCAAGGACGAATGGGCAACACAAAAGGCTTTATCTATCTCGCTTCTCCCTATGTTGCGGCAGTAAGCGCGGTTAATGGGTATATAAGCGATAAAATAAAATAAAAAATATCATAAATTGTTAAAGCCGCTTTACTATAAGCGGCTTATTTTTTTTCGGTTGTTTCAATATAATTTTTATTAAATCCCTGAAGATAAATAAGAGCAAATAACGAAAGATAAAAGAGGGTTTCTGTCATCTCTTCAAGCTGCGGATTTGAAATTTCTTCGCCCAAAAGCCCGAATATTATCCCTAAAAATAAAAATCCCCAGTTATAAACAGACAGTTTTGCATGAAGAAAATATTTAATTAAAACGTTGTATGATTTCGTTAAAATAAAATATAACCCGCTTAATGCCATAAAAGCACCATAGAGAGGGTGTGCAAGATAGCCGTATTTAATATCTTTCCAGGAATAAAAAGCGTTTTCGACGCCTTCTATTGGGAAAAAGACGGTTCTTCCGCAATTAATTTCTCTTAAAAATAAAATTACGCACACAAGCGCAAGAGAATAAAAGAATTTTTTATCGGTTTTTGATTTTATGCAAACAACAAACGTCGAAAGTAAAACAAAAAGCTGAAAATTTTCAAGCAGAGAATTTTCATAACAATAATTTACGGGAAGATATTTCATTGCAGGGTATGTTAATAAAACAAATAAAAGAGGCAAAATTGAAACGGGATGAAATTTAAAATCAAGCCTTTCTTTTAATTCCTCTATAAAAATCTTAATTCTTCCAAACATAAAAAAATTTTAGCACATAAAAAGAAAAAATTAAAATTTCTTTGTTTCGCTCATTGTCGCGCATTGTCCCTTGGCGTTAAAATCTCTGTTTTCATACGTTAAAGAAGCCCATGCGCCGTAATCATGCCTGATTGTCCCTTCGCCTTTGGCGCGGCCCGTGTATCTGTCTAAAGTATAGTTTTCAACGTATGTTCTTTTATTTTGATGATATTTATTTACAAATTTGATCTCTTTATCTTCAAAAGAAAGAATCTGGGCTACTTCCTCTTTGTTTTCGTTATAGATTTTTTTGTGCGGTTCATCAAGATACAGGTAAAAATCAACTTCATCATAATCTATCATATCCGCATAACTTACCGCCCAGTGTTTGTAATCAACGGTGCACCATAACCTTGTCATTTTAGAAAAATCAACACAATCATTATCTTCGGGCGTTACGGTGTTATTCAGTACGGCAACCGAAAAAACAGGTGTCGAAACCATAAGCAATATAAAGGTAATACTTAAAAACCTTTTTAACATCAAATTCACCCGTATTATTAATGGCAATTACCCTGTTGAATATAATACCCGACAAATAAGCATGAAAAAAGTTTTTTATAAAAGTTAATATTTTAAAACCTGATGCCTGTTTTTGCCTTTGTTATATGAAATATGAACCCAGCGCCCGTATTCATTTATTAATTGGTCGTATTCGATGCATGAGCCAAAGTGAGGGGCTTGCGTTGAGCAAGACCCGTAACTATTGATGTTTGAAGTTTGAATTTTTTCAATTATTTGGGCGGGCGTCATTCCTTTAACAATAAAATCAGCCGCCTGCCCGTATAAATGCTGCGAATTATTCTTGCCCCCGACAAGACGGTTTACAAGAGGATTTCTAAAGCCTGATGTTATTATCATCGGCACCCCTAAAAGTTCCCTTACGGGCTGAAGGCAAAAAGTTATAAGTTCAAGCATATTATCAAGAGAATTAATATCGGGCATATTGTTTATATTTTCTTTAATTGCGGTTTCAGAATATATAAGCTCCGACATTTTAAAATTCAGAATCATTATTTTTCCTTATCATTTCTTCCAATCTTGCAAGTTTAATTTCAATTTGTCTTGAATTTTCGGCATAAACATTAAGGTTTTTTGAAGTCAAATCAATTTGATATAATTCCTGTCCGATAAAAATGCACCCTGCTATAACAGCAGCGATTGAACCTATAAGAATATGCTTTATAAAATTTAATTCATCAAACATTAAATTGACTTTCGAGACAAAAGAAACATCATTTGTATGTTTTGTATCACCGAATAAAAAGTCATGCATCTCATCAAGCATAGCTTTTAAAATCATATGATGTTCGTAGCATTCTTTGGATTGTTCGGGTTTCATTTTTAATCCTTTTTGTCAAATTCTTTTCTCAATTTTTCATATTGTCTTTTTGTTTCTTTATCAAAAAGATATTTATTTTCGTCAGTTATGAGAAAAATTTCTTCGGCTATGTTTGAAGCTTTTTTTAAACGCTTTTTATCTTTTATCATCTGCGTTTGCGTCTGGTTTTCTTTAGAAATTTTTAAATAATCAAAAAACGAAGAGGCCGCCTTTTCAAAAGCCTTTATAATACCTGAGAAATTCCGCATTATTCGCCTTCTTCTTTGTATATTTTGTCAATTATGTTTGAAATTGAAGGTTTTATCGGATTTATTACCGAAATTACCGCATCATCTATAATATTTTTGCTCTCGGATGATACATCGTTTGCAATTTCAAATATAAAATCAAGCGATAGCTGCGCATATTTTTCCGCATATTTCATTGCGGTATTTTTAACTTTTTGTTTCATGGTTTCATCCATCGTCTTTCCTCCTTATCTTTAATTACGTTAATTAAGCTGCAATCTGAGTGCTTTTGCCGAATTTTCCGCCTGCAGAAGTTTGTCTTTATCTTCTTGGCAGCTATTACCCGATAAAATTGCCCTTATGGAGCGGATTGAACTTAAATCTAGATTAAAAAGTTGCGCTTTAATTTCATTATTTTCATTCTCGGATTGTTTTTGAGATAAACATTCGGCGTATTCTTCATCCGTTTTTTCAACAATTTGATTGTTTTCGATTTTATATTTCACGGGGTTATTTATTATCGATTGTGCAAGTTCATTTGTAATTAAATATCCGTTTTGAATTTCGCCGATAGTTTCAATATCCGAAATAAAAAATTCATCGGTGCAAATTTTATGAGTGTGCCTGTA
>DVJH01000003.1 GCA_018710795.1 Candidatus Galligastranaerophilus gallistercoris
ATAATAACACAAGAAATGAAATATCGCATTTATGCTTAACAACAAAGGAATTTTAAAATGCCTCAGAGCTTTTTAAATAAAAGGCTGCTGTATGCGCTTGCAACGGCGGGACTTTTATCAAGAGTGGCGCAAATACAAATGTTTTCACAAAACAAATTTCCGATTACGCCGGAACAATATATTATTCTTTCAATGCTTGTTGAAAACGGCGAATTATACCAGAGACAGATTTGCGAAATCACCCGTAAAGACAGACCCAACATCACCCGTCTTATAAATATACTTGAAAAAGAAGAATACGTTAAAAGAATATCTGACGTTAATAAAAGAAAGATTTATAAAATAAGGCTGACGGAAAAAGGTAAAAATATTTTCACCGAAATAAGACCTTATCTTGTTAATTTAAGAGACGAAGCGGTCAGAGGAATTAAAAAAGAAGACCTTGAAAAATGCAACGAGATTTTAGGAAAAATGATAGATAATCTTGAAACAAAAGTAAAAATACAAATGTAAAAAAGTGAGGAAATATGCCAAAAGATAAGAAAGATAAAAAAGAGAATATTTATTATGATGACACCGATATCGAACTTGTGGACACAAGACCCTCTTATGCTAAAAAACGTGTCATAATCCCCGCCATAATGGCGGTAATGTTTCTTGCGGCGGGAATTTATTTTATAATCCACTCGCTTCATTATCAGGAAACGGACGATGCCTTTGTGGAAGGGCATATAATATCAATTGCGCCGAGAGTGTCGGGACCTGTTTTAAAACTTCTTGTCGATGATAACGAGGAAGTTAAAAAAGGACAGCTTTTACTTGAAATTGACCCGAACGATTATATAACCGCATTGAAACAAAAAGAAGCCGCCCTTGAAGAAGCAAAAGCTTCATTAAATATGGCGGAAAGAGAAATAACCCATTCAAATTCGGAATTAAAAAGGTCCTCTGAAGATATCACCGCAGCCAAATCAAGATTAAAATTTGCAACCGAAGATTATAAAAGATACAAAGAAATGTATAAAGAAGGAATATCCTCAAAACAGGAATTTGATGACAGCCAAACCCGCTATACCGTGGCAAATGCGGAGCATAAATCCGCTCTTCAAAGAGAAATTGCATCGGAATCAATTCTTCAATCTTCAAAAGCAAAAAAACAAGCCACGCTTGCCGCAATCAAAAGGCTTGAAGCCGAAGTGGAACAGGCAAAACTCGATTTATCTTACACAAAAATTTATGCACCCCAGGACGGTCTTATTACAAACCGCTCGGTTGAACAGGGAAATTACGTTCAAATCGCACAGCCTTTAATGTCCGTAGTTCCCAAAAAAGTCTGGATTGTCGCAAACTTTAAAGAAACCCAATTGACCCATATGAAAAAAGGGCAAAGTGTTGAAATCAAAATTGACACATATCCGAATAAAAAATTTAAAGGCGAAGTCGACAGCATTCAGCGTGCAACGGGTGCAAAAGCAAGCCTGTTTCCTCCGGAAAATGCGGTCGGCAGCTATGTAAAAATCGTTCAGAGAGTTCCCGTTAAAATAGTTTTCAAGGAAGATATCTCTGAATATAATATAGTCCCCGGGATGTCGGTTGTGCCTGAAGTCAGAATTAAGGAATAGTAAAATTGAGCGTAATAAGTGAAGCACAGGTACATCACGGACACATAAACCATCCGCACCAGCAGCAGGCGGTGCCGTTATGGCTTGTGGCATTTACGATACTTTTGCCGACATCGTTTACAATGCTTGCAACATCCGCAACTAACGTTGCAATGCCCCACATTGCAGGTTTTTTCGGTTCAACACTGGATGAAGCAAACTGGGTTATTACAAGCTATATGATTGCAAATGCCGTTTTAATTCCCTTAACGGGCTGGCTTGAAAGGCTCATGGGAAGGGTAATGTTTTTAAAAGTATTTTTGTCTATTTTTACCCTCGGCTCGATTATATGCGCCGCAGCACCGACATTAAATACCCTTGTAATAGGAAGGGTGATTCAAGGGATAGGCGGAGGACCGATGATGCCGATTTCGCAGGCAATCTTAATCGCCGCATTTCCTTTTGAAAAAAGAGGAAATGCAATGGCGCTATTTGCCTTTGCCGTTATGGTTTTTTCAATACTCGGTCCGACATTCGGCGGCTTTATCGTTGATAATTCCGCATGGCAGTGGATTTATTTAATTAATATTCCCGTAGGCATTTTCTCTATTGTACTGGTTCATTGCAACGTAAGAGAAATTCAAAACAGAGAAATCCCGAAAAAAGTTGATTTCATCGGGCTTTCTGCGCTTGTTTTGTGGCTTTTGACCATGCAGATAGTCCTTGATAAAGGTCAGCAGTATAACTGGTTTGATACTGCCTGGGTCTGCTGGCTTGCGGGCATTTCGTTCTTTTCTTTTATATTTTTTATCGTCTGGGAACTTGAATGTAAAAACGCAATCGTAAATTTAAGAGTCTTTAAAGATAAAAACTTCTTTATAGGAACAATCTTGGGTTCCTCTGTTAATATGATAATCTATGTTACGATTTTATTATTGCCCCAGTTTTTGCAAAGTTTAATGGGCTACACAGCAATGCTATCGGGTATGTCGTTAGCCCCGAGGGTAATATCCTGTATTATAATGCTTTGTTTTATAGGAAAAATGGTCGAAAAAATCGACAACAGAATTCTTGTATGCACGGGCTTTATTTTCCTTGCGCTTTCAACTTTTATGTATGCAAACCTTAATCTTCAAATTTCTTTTTCATACGTAATCTTACCTAACGTATTAATGGGTGTCGGCGTAATTTTGGTCTTTATTCCGATATCCGCCCTTTGCTTAGGAACCCTTCCGAAATCCGAATTATCAAACGGTGCAGGGCTTCACAGCCTCTGTAAATGCGTGGTTACGGCTTTTGTTGTTTCAATGTCATCAACCCTCGTTGCAAGATTATCACAGGTACACCAAACATATCTGGTAGGGAACCTCTCAAACTTTAACCCGAATTATCAAATGAGATTAAGCCATATGGCGGGCAATTTTATGAGCTCGCTTCCGAGCGTCTCTGCCATACATAAAGCGGGAAAATTTTATTATAACCAGTTAATCGAGCAGGCAAGATTGATGTCTTACGTTGATGCATTTGAATTATTTGCTTTAATTGCAATATGCCTTGTGCCCTTGGGGTTATTTTTAAACGTCGATTTTCAAAAGAAAGAAAAAGCAAAAAAGAGAAATTAATTTCTCTTTTAAAATATGAAAATATAAGCTAAAATAGCAATTGGAAAAAATTATGAGCGAAATTACAAAAGAAACGACTCTTGATAAATTGCATATAGGCGAAGACGCAATTATTCTTTCGGTTGAGTGCGAAGATAAAGCCTTAAGGCGCCATATACTTGATATGGGGCTGACCCCGGGGGTTGAAGTTACCCTGATTAAAACCGCTCCGATGGGAAACCCTTTGGAAATAAGGCTTAGAGGATACGAACTTACAATAAGAAAAGAAGACGCCTCCAAAATTAAGATTTACGATATTCATAAAGCCCATGAATGCAAAAGACAAAATAAAAAATTCATGGATGTCGAACATTCAAAAATCGGCGAAGCCCCGGCTGAACCCGTTAAAGAAAGAAAAAACCCGATAAAAGGGAAAATTAATTTTGCGCTTGCGGGAAATCAAAATTCGGGCAAAACAACTCTTTTTAACCAATTAACGGGCTCAAACCAGCATGTTGGCAATTTCCCCGGAGTTACCGTTGATGTTACCATGGGTGATGTTAAAGGTGCAAAAGATGTTACGATTACCGATTTACCCGGAATTTATTCGCTGTCGCCATACAGCAGCGAAGAAATTTTAACGAGAAATTTTATCTTAAACAACAAACCCGACGGCATTATAAACATAATTGACGCTACCAATATTGAAAGAAATTTATATCTGACATTACAATTGATAGAATTAAACGTTCCTATGGTAATTGCCCTGAATATGATTGATGAAATCAACGAATCGGGCGGAAGCATTGATGTTAACGGTCTTGAAGCGGCGCTGGGCGTTCCCGTTATTCCCGTTTCAGCCCTGAAAAAAGAAGGGCTTCAGGAATTAATGGAACATGCAATCAACGTTGCAAGATATAAAGAATACCCTAAACGTCAGGATTTTTGCAATCCCGATGAAGAAAACACTCAAAGCGTCCACAGATGTATTCACTCCATTGCTCACCTGATAGAGGACCACGCAAAAGAAGCCAAAATCCCCGTTCGTTTTGCCGCAACAAAATTAACCGAAGGCGACACATTAATTGCAAATGTTCTCGGGCTTGATGAAAACGAAGTTGAAATATGCTCCCAGATTATATCCGAACTTGAAGAAGAAAGAGGGCTGGACAGAGAAGCGGCGCTTGCCGATATGAGATTTTCTTTTATAGAAAACCTCTGCGGCAATTTTGTTCAAAAACCCGACATTTCAATCTCAAGAAAAATAACCCTTAACGCCGATAAAATTTTAACGGGAAAATATACGGCAATGATTGCCTTTCTTTTGATTATGGCGTTTATTTTTTATGTAACATTCGGACCTTTAGGAACATTTTTTTCGGATTTAACCGAAGATATAATTTCAAAAATAACTTCTTATGTTGATTTGGCGCTTACAAATTATAAGCTCAACCCCGTTTTCCATTCATTGATAATAGACGGTATTTTTGCGGGTGTCGGAAGCGTTTTAAGCTTTTTGCCCGTTATAGTTATTTTGTTTTTCTTTTTGTCCATTCTTGAAGATTCGGGCTATATGGCGCGTGTCGCTTTTATTATGGATAAATTATTAAGAAAAATAGGATTATCTGGGCGAAGCTTTGTTCCGATGCTGATAGGTTTCGGCTGCAGCGTTCCGGCTATAATGTCGGCAAGAACTCTCCCTTCGGAGCGGGACAGAAAAATGACCATACTTTTAACCCCTTTTATGAGCTGCTCGGCAAAGCTTCCCATATATGCGCTTTTTACCGCCGCATTTTTTAAAGAAAATCAGGTTTTGGTTATCGTCGGATTATATTTAATAGGAATAATAACGGGAATTATTTTTGCATATATTATTAAATTTTTTGCCTTCAAAGGTGCGCCCGTTCCTTTTGTAATGGAATTGCCGAACTACAGGCTCCCCGGGTTTAAAAACGTATGGCGCTTAATTTATATGAAAGCAAAAGATTTTATAACCCGTGCTTTTACGCTTATTTTCTTTGCAACAATTATCATCTGGTTCCTTCAAAACTTTGATACCAGATTGAACCTCGTTGATGATTCGGCAAAAAGCCTTCTTGCGCTTGTCGGAAATTTCCTTGTTCCTTTGTTTGAACCATTGGGCATTAACGATTGGAGAATTTCAACCGCATTTATCACGGGCTTTATGGCAAAAGAAAGCGTGGTAAGCACCCTTACGGTATTATTGGGAGGCGATGTTTCAAAATTGCCTTTAATATTTACAAAATTAACCGCATTTGTCTTTCTGGTATTTTCCCTTTTATACACCCCCTGTGTTGCCGCAATTGCAACGGTGAGAAAAGAATTGGGAAGAAAATATGCGCTTATTGTTGTTCTCGTTCAATGTTTAATAGCCTGGTTTGTTTCATACATTGTATATTTAATCGGAAGTTTATTTATATAAGGAGATAAATTTATGGAATTCAGCGAAGTTGTAAAACACAGACACAGTGTAAGAAAATACCGCAAAGGCGCCCTTATTAACAGAGATGACGTAATAAAAATTTTAACCGCAGCAATGCATGCTCCAAGCTCAAATAACAGCCGCCCGTGGGAATTTGTCGTTGTTGAAAATAAAGAGATAATCGAAAAATTAAAAAATCTCCACCCTTACGCTTCAATGCTTGAAACGGCAAGTCTTGCAATCGTTGTATGCGCTATCCCCCAATTCGATGATTTATCAAAAGGATATTGGCAGCAAGATTGCGGAGCTGCAATTGAAAATTTATTGTTGGAAGCGGCTAACCTTAATTTTGGCACCTGCTGGTGCGGAATTTATCCTTCTTTAAATAAAACCGAAGAATTTCAAAAAATCCTTGATGTTAAATCAATCCCGCTTGCATTAATTGCGCTTGGAATCCCGGAAGGCGAAGAGCCCGAAACAAAAGGATTTTATGATGAAAACAAAGTAAAATTCATATAAAAAATGAATTATAAACAAAATAAAAAGCGGGGTTTTAATTTCCCCGCTTTGTTTTTTATTTTATTTTTTTACAAACTTGACGCTCTCAACCTTCGGCACAATTCCGAACGCCCGTCTTTGTCTTTCAACAGGCTTGCCTAATGCCCAGTTGAAGCCCGCCTGCAAGCCTATACCGTTTCTTCCGCCGTTTGTAATATATGTCTGCAGGTATCCCGTGAATCTTTCACCCCAGGATTTTCTCAAGCCCACGCCGTATTTAACAAACGGTTTAATTGATAATTCGGGCAGATAAACCTCATTTGCCATAAACTTGGTTTTATCCATAACGTTCCAAATCATTGAAATGCCCATATAAGGCTGCCAGCCGTTTTTAAGGTTGCCTATGAATTTAATGCCCGGTTCTATATGAATTGCATGCAAAGGATCGGATGTTACCCTGACTCCCGATGCGCTTGTATAATCAAACGTATTTACAAACGAATATGACATCATATAGCTCGGCTGAATTATAAACTTACCGTCAAACAATTCAAAGTTATAACCCGTCTTTGAAGCAACACCGGACATTAACATCGTAAAATCGTCATATCCCGCATCAACGTTTGCTCTGCCTGCGCTTGCGCCTGCGTTAACGGTTAAGCCGGTAAAGAAATTGCCTTTATACGCCATACCGACAACACCCAGTGTGCCGCCGTTTTGATAAATGCCTATACCGTCATAGGCTTGGTGTGAGCCGTTATATCCGGCATAAGCGCTCCATACGCCGTCCCAACCGTGTCCCAAATCGATAAATTCGGAATCTATACCGAAATATGAACCGTATGCAACGTTTGAAACATCGGGTCCTCCGTCTAAATCAACCTGTTCAAAGGTTGCAAAGGGCCTGAGCCACCCCGATTTATTTTCCTGTCTTGAAATCGAAGCGTCATATATAATTCCCGATGAACCGTTATAAGCGTATTTATTTCTGTATTTCATCGCATCACGCTGTTTTTTGGTCATCAGCATATACATATCCATATTTCTGAACGCTTCATCATATGAATTAAGCTGGGTTAAATATCCGCCCATTTGCGCCGCAACCGCACCCGACATAATACCGGGGTTAACCTGATTATAGCTTGGATGATCGCCGCCCATTGCCGTAAAGTTCAGCATGCCGTCATTATAATTAACCAGATATTCCTGAATCGGGCCCATAATTTCCATATCATCTTCCGCAAGCTGAATATAATCCGTTATGGCGCCTGAAGCTATTTTGACGCTCGTATTTTCAACAAGAGCATCCGTTACCGCATTAATACCGTCGGAGCCGAGAATGATTAAGCCGTCGCCTGAAACATTGTTTGCGCTTATCGTATCAGCTTGCCCGTTTTTAAGGTCAACATCAAGATAAAGCCCGATATCGCCGTTTAAGGTTAAATTATCGAAAGAAACGCTCTCAATCCCTGCGGGATCGGGGTTTGTTGTCCAGCTTCCGTTTTCATAAACTGCAGCCGTATTTTGAAGGTTAATTGAAGTTCCGTTATTGAAAACGGCGTTTGCGATTGTGTAATTTGAATTATATCCCAATCCGAACGTTCCGTTGTTCATTAACAGGCTGCCGTCATAACCGTTGTTGCCGTCAAGCGTCAACTTGCCGCTGCCGTCTTTTGTGATTGTCGTATCGCTTGCGCCTTCGACATTTGATAACAGGGCGTCTTTTGAACCGTCAATTTCAATTCCAGTGCCTGAAGCAAGCTCGGTTGAGCCGCCAAAATACGTTGCATTGTCGGTATTTAAAATGATATTACCTTCATTTACGATAACATTTCCCGTCATTGAAGAGTTGTCGCCCGTTAAGATTAAATCGTTTGCTCCTTCTTTGATAAGCTCACCGCCAGAACCCGCAAACGTTGCTTCAATGTCATTATAATCATTATCCAGCATTAATTGCGCGCCCTGATTAATAACGGTTGTGCCCGAAATATAAGAATCATCGGCCGATTCCTGAACAAATTCGGTATTTCCGATAACATTCAACGTGCCCGTGAAATCTTTGTTATTCCCCGTAAGGTCAAAGTTATCATAAGCATTAATTGTGCCATCACCCGCTAAACCGCTTTTAACAACGCTATCACCCTGAATAGAAACATTTGCATTTCCCGTTACGTAAATGTCGTTGTCGGCTTCGGTGCCGCTTCCTTGTTTGTGGACATTATTTTCAAAATAAATATCCTTTAAGACCAATTCGCCGTTATTTGCATAAATTGCGCCGCCGAATCCTTCGGATTCGTTGTTTGTGGCCTTAACATTATCAAGAGTGGCACTTCCGCCCGTAAGAGCAAGGATTGAACCGTGGATTGAATCCGAATATTTATCGGTTCCGTCAATATCATTATCGGTTGCATTTGCGTTTGTAAAATGTATATCAGATACATTTAACTTGGTATCGTTGCCAACCTCAAACATTGAATGATTATCCCTGCCGTCAACCGTGGTAATCGGGTTCCCTGCCGTTACCGTATCGTCATTATATCCTATTACGGTAAATGTTCCGTCGTTTGTTTCGGTTAAATCTTCATCCAATTGATAAGGATTACCTGCATTGATATCACTATCAAATTGAAACTCTCTGGTATCATCGATTTCGTTAATATTCTGGCGTTTTAAAGTGTTGCTGTCAGAATTTCCCGTTTTTGTAAATACGATATTTTGCCCGTCTTCATAAGTTACATCGTATGTATATTTATTCGTTGCATAACTTGTTAAAGAATTGCCTGAATTAAAGGTAGCTTCTCCCCCTAAAACGTTAAATGTTAAAGTTTCATTTTCTCCGCTATCCGATGCCGTGCCGTCAGAACTGTTTACGCCTTTAGACGGTATCATATTAACGGATATTACGTTAAATGAAGCGTCGCCGTTATTTACGGTAATTTTATCATACATTGTTTCATCGGCAGGGTTTTTAAATCCTAAATCTAAAGAAAGATCCGTATACTCTGCATTCAGGTTTTCAAAAATATAATGTGAATAATTTTGATTATCGTTATTGCTGTCAGCTAAATTAAGGTCTGAATGCTCAAATGTATAATTACCTTTATAAGTTTTATTTTCTCCCGCAAGCGTAACGGTTGAAGCATCGATTACAACAAAATTGTTTTCATAATTTTCAATATCGCCCGCTAAATTATAATTGCCGCCGTTAAAGGTAATGGTTGCATTGTCTGCATT
>DVJH01000036.1 GCA_018710795.1 Candidatus Galligastranaerophilus gallistercoris
TAAAAGAACTCCCGTATTTTTTGAATACGGCGACGGTGTGTATTTATACGATAAAGAAGGAAAAAAATATCTCGATTTTGTATCGGGAATTGCGGTTAATATCCTGGGATATAACAATAAAAATTTTATTAAAACCATTACGGGGCAATTGAATAAAATTAATCATTCATCAAACCTCTTTTATGTTGAGCCGCAGGGAATTCTTGCAAAAAAACTGGCTGAAATTTCGGGGTTAAACAAGACGTTTTTTTGTAACTCGGGCGCCGAAGCAAACGAAGCTGCAATTAAACTTGCAAGAAAATATGCCCTTATAAATAATAAGGGAAATAAAATTATTGCAATGAAAAATTCTTTCCATGGAAGAACAATGGGTTCTTTAACCTTAACGGGACAGGAAAAATACCAAAAACAATTTTTGCCCCTTATGCCTAACGTTGAATATGCCGAATTTAACAATATAAAATCAATTGAGAGTTTAATGGATGATAATGTCTGCGCCGTTATAACGGAATGTATTCAGGGAGAAGGCGGCATAAACGAAATTGATAAAGATTTTTATTTTGCCTTAAGAAATTTATGCAATAAATATAATGCGCTTTTTATTGTTGATGAAGTTCAAACGGGTCTTGCAAGAACGGGGGAATATTTTTCATATATGCATTATGCAAAAAATTATGATGAATATCCCGATATAATAACTGTTGCAAAGGCTCTCGGCAACGGTATTCCAATCGGCGCAGCCGTTGCGAAAGATTTTTGCTCCTGTTTTGAACCGTCAGACCACGCTTCAACTTTCGGCGGAAATTTTATATCAACAACGGCGGGGATTTGCGTTTTGGATGAAATAGAAAAAAATAACCTTACCCGAAATGCAAAAACGCTGGGTGAATATTTAAAAGATAAATTAAAAACAATAAAAAACGTTAAAAAAATAAAAGGCAAAGGTTTAATTTTGGGACTTGAGGTCGAAGGAAACATTCAGGATATCATAAAAAAATGCCGTGATAAAGGGCTTTTAATCCTAAGTGCGGGTCTAAATACCATAAGGCTTCTTCCGCCTCTTATAATAACCAAAGAAGAAACGGATATAGCATTTGATATTTTAGCTGAAGTGATAGGGTAGATTAGTTTGAAAAAGAGTTCTTAATTTTTTAAGAACTCTTTTGTGTATTAAGCCTTTCAGGCAATAGCATAAATTTAATTAAAAAATAACATTATTTTTATGCTTTCTAAAAGAATTTTATTTTTGACTTTGTTTCTTTTTCAATTATCTCCGGTATACGCTAACGATATTTCGATTTACAGCTTTAACGGTCTTATGGATTCAAACCCGATATCGGGAGACACATTAATTCTTGAAAACAACCTGAATTCAAATGAAACAATCGGAGGCAACTTTTTGGGGCTCGATATAAATTTTGTCGGAAATAACCATTATATTGACGGGCAGAATATATTCGGCGGTTTTGTTCTAAATCGTACGACAAATTTTGATGAAATGATAATGCTTGATTGCAGAGGTCAGGAATATTCAAATTCTTATTTTGCGGGTGCTCTTTTTAATAACGGCGGCACCGCAATGATAAATACATCCGTTTTCAATAATAATTATGCCGATGCTCAAGGAGTAAATTTTGCGGTCGGCGGAGCTCTTTATAATTTAAACGGTGCTTATATGGAAATTAATTCCGTACTTTTCCAAAACAATTATGCAAAAGGCGCCTCATCATACGGCGGCGCCGTTGCAAACGGGTATCTTCAGGGCGATGCCGCACGGATGGCAATAACCGATTCAATTTTTTACGGCAATTATTCTTCGGGTTCCGTTACACCGTTTGGGGGTGCTTTGTATAATAACGGAGATCTTAATGTTTCAAATACCCTTTTTTATAATAATTATATTCTCTCCGAATCGGGTTCTTTTGCATACGGCGGCGCAATTTATAATAATGATGAGCTTGTGATAAATAACAGTCTCATACAAAATAATTATATAAATGCCGATGATAATGCTTTTGCCTTTGGCGGCGCAATTTTTAATAACGGAAATTTGATAATTGAAAATTCTAATATCAACTCCAATTATGTTTCTTCAAATACATATTCTATAGCGGGTGCCGTATATAACAATACGGATAAAACAACCACAATCATAAATTCAATCTTTGAAAATAACCATACATCGGCTGCCGTTGAAAAAGAAGGCGGCGCAATTTATAATTCCGGGGTTTTAAATATTGAAAATTCGACATTCAGAAATAATTTTGAAGGCAATGATACAAAAAACGATATTTTTAATTCTTCAAGCGGAACCGTTAATTTTAATTCAGACGGCACAACAAATATTTTAAGCGGTATAAAAGGGTCCGGTATAATTAATAAAAATGATTCGGGTGCCCTTAATTTGGGCTCCGATAATCTTGGTTTTACGGGCGATTTTTATTTTAATGAAGGAACAATCAATCTTCTTAACGGCGCCGGATTTTTCGGTTCCGCAAATAACTATTTTTCCGACGGCGTGATTTTAAATCTTCAAAATTCTTCAATTGATAATGTTTCTTTCAATAATCTTTATTTAACTGGAACAACAAATATATTCTCCGATGTAAACCTGAATACAAATACGGGCGATACAATTTCGGCAAATAATGTATCCGGTGAAGGCTCCGTTTTTGTAAAAAATTTAAAAATAGAAGGAGCTCCGACCGAACAATATACTTCAATACCTTTTTCAAACTCTGTTTTAAAAGATTATATATCTTATGAATCATCAAAAATTTTAACTCCGATTTATGAATATAATGTAAGATACGATTCATCAAACGGAGATTTTGTTTTTGAGCGCGGGAATTTCAATCCCTCAATTTTATCTTCTTCAATTGCCGCTCAAATGGGCGGGTATATATCCCAAATCGATACATTTAAAAACGTTTTTTCAAACCTCGATATGGTTATGATAAATCCTTTTGATACAAGCGCC
>DVJH01000037.1 GCA_018710795.1 Candidatus Galligastranaerophilus gallistercoris
CATATAACTCTTTATCTTCTTCATCGTCTAATTCTGCGGTTAAGACCTGAATTTCGGGCTTATCAAGTGTTGGTTGATGTGTGAAATTATCTTTTTTTACGGTTCCTATTGCAATAATTGCCGAATTTAGAGGGTATTTGGATTTATAAAATTCAAGCATTTTTCTGTTTTGCAATTTGTAAAAAAAGCTTATTTTAATTCTTCCCGTGCCGTCTGAAATTATAATATTATGAATTGTGAGTTTATTTTTTGATTGAAAAATCGAAACGTTTGAAATAATTCCCATAACGGTAACGTTTGTGCCTTCAATCAAATCTTTTATTTTTGTTCTTCCTTCGTAATCAATATATTTTTTCGGATAATATTCGATTAAATCGTTAATTGTTCTTATTCCGAGTTTTTTATATAATTCTCCGACTTTAGGACCCACTCCTTTAACAAAACAAACATCGGTTTCATTTAAGGGATCATTTTTTTCTTTAATTTGTTCGTATTCAAGATTTTGTTTTTTGATGATTTTTTCTTTTTTTTCTTTAATTTTTTTATAATCCGCAAAAGTTTCAATCAACAATTCGACGGCTTTCATTCTTTGGTTCAGAGAATCAAATTCATACTGCTCAAAAGAAATATATAAATTTTCAAGTTTTAATCTGTCCGGTTTGGATAAAAGTTTTCTGAAATCTTTCAGATTGTTTAAAACAAATTTTGAAAACGTTGAATATCTTCCTTCAACGTTTATAAATTGTTTCTTTTTTTCTATTTCTACGGCTTTTTTAATGCCTGCATATATTTCATCAAAACTTTTAGTGTACATCAAGAATTCTTAAAACTTCATAGATATTTATTTTTTTGGCTTTTCCTCTGATTGAAACTTCTCTTATTTTGATGACATCGACATATTTTTGAACCTTAAGGAAAGTTTCTTCGCTTATTAAAAAGTTTGTCCTGTATACTTTGTTATAGTTTTCTATTCTGCTTGCGGTGTTTACCGTGTCGCCTATTACGGTGTATTCAAGTCTTGATTCGGAGCCTATATTGCCGACAAAAGCTTCTCCCGTTGCAATTCCTATGCCGATTTCAATTTTCGGCTTTCCTTCGGAGAGCCATTTATCCTGCAGGGTTCTTACTTTTTTGAGCATTTTATCCGCACATTTAACGGCGTCAAGCGCATGGTGTTCATTTTTAATCGGTTCCCCGAATATTACAAGGACCGCATCTCCCATAAATTTATTTAAAATTCCGTTATGCGCATCTATTATGGGAACAAGTTCGGAGAAATATTCATTTAATATTTTCGTAACTTCAACGGCGGATAATTGCTCCGATATTGAGGTAAAGCCCCTGATATCGGCAAATAAAACCGTAACCTCGGCTCTTTTGCCGCCCAGTTTGATTGAATCTATATTTTGAACGACATTTTTCATAACGTCTTTTGAGATATATTTGCTCATTGCGGATTGAATTTTTTCTTTTTTTCTTCCTTCAACCAGATATTTAAAAGAATAGCCGCACCCTATCGCAAAAAGCATAAAAATTTCGGGCATGATAAGCCCGATTGCTATACGGTTATCATACATTATAAACGTAAAAATGAAATATAAAAGCATTGCGCAAGATGTACATAAAAGCGCCGTTGAAACGGGGAGCACGCTTACAAAAACCATAACAACGAGAAACATAAACAGGACTATAAAAAAGTCATAGTATACGCTTGAAGTTGTGTAGAACGCATTATCAATAAGGTTGTTAAAGTTTGTTGCCTGAATGTCAACGCCTGCGAACGTGTCTGAAACGGGGGTTCTTTTGATATCCAAAAGCGCCTGTGCGTTTGCATTTGCTCCGATAAATACGGCTTTATTTTTGAAAATAATCGGGTCTAAAACGGGTTTTTGCCCCCTTTTAATTTGTCTTAAAGATTGGATGACATCGGATGCGGATACGATTTTATGAGAATATGCGCCGTCTTTTGTTCTGTAAAAATAAATACTGCTGTATGCAACGCCTTTTTCGTTTTTAATCGGAATTTTAACTTTATATTTATCGTTTTTGCCTTTTATGTATTCATTATCGATCGTAAAATTTTTAATGCCCGTAAATTTGCTGTATGTTAAAAGCCCTAATGAAGGATATAATTTATCGTCATATTTTACAATCTGGTCAATTCTTCTTATATAGCCGTCGGGGTCCTGATAGGTATTGACCGAGCCTAAAAATTTAATATTTTTAAAATATTCTTTTACAAAAGGCGTAAAGCTTTTATAAAAGCTGTTTTCTTTATATTTATCGCTTCTTTTATCTTCAATCGTAATATCGGTTTTCTCTGACAGGATTTTGTCGTATTCTTCTTTGTCCGTATACTGTCCGAAATCTTCATCAATAAAACCTACACCGGCTACAAGTTTTTTATATTTTCCGATGTTTGAATAAAATATTTTATCGGCTTTCGGGTTCATTGTGTCGGGCGCCATGATAACCGCATCATAGGCTATGACTTTTGCGTCCGTATGATATTCAAGATAATCCATAATTTCTATGGTTTTGTCTCTGCTCCAGGGCCATCTGCCGAGCTCAAACAGAGATTTATTATCTATAACGACAAGAACAATGTCATCGGAGGGGATATTATCCGAGGAAGTGTATTTAACCATAAAATTGTATGATTTGTTCTGAAAAATCGCATTCCCTATGATGTAAGATAAGAAAAACAGCACAATTGATGCTATTAAAATTAAGATAAACGATTTTTTCCCCGAAATTTCCATACGTTTATTTTACTTTATATGTGTTTTTTTGCCAAATATTTCGACCTAAAATTTGTCCTTAAATAAAATTTATACTACAATCATGTTATAAGTGATGTGATTAGATTAAAAAATCGGGAGTATAAACAATAATGAATAATTTTTTGAAAAAGCTTTCCATTTTTGTTGCGATATATTTTATGTTTTATCTTACAACTTCAAATTCCAACGAAGTTTTGGCACAAACGCCCCAGACAATGTACGATAAGGCGTGGAATCTGATTAACACGAAATATGTTGACCAGACAAACAATAATCAAAATTGGGACAGATGGCGCCATAAATATGACGATGTAATCGAAACGGATGAAGATGCATACGTTGCGATTGAAACAATGGTTTCAAGCTTAAACGATGTGTATACGAGATTTTTAAGCCCTAAAGAATATTCGGAAGAAACGGCTTCAATTCAGGGGAAATTGTCCGGTATCGGGGTTCAGATCGGCGTCAGAGACGGAAAACTTTTAATTATAGCTCCTCTTGAAGACACCCCAGGTGAAAAAGCAGGGCTCAAAGCGGAAGATGAAATTCTTGAAATTGACGGAAAATCAACAAAGGGTATTACCGTTGATAAAGCTGCGGATAAAATCAGGGGAAAAGAAGGTACTCAGGTAAAACTGCTTATCAAAAGAGGAAAAGAAGCCCCGAAATTATATACGATAATAAGAGAAAATATCGAATTAAAATCGGTTTCGGTAAAATTGCCCGAAAATGTTAAGCTGGCGCCTAATATAGGCTATATAAGACTCAGTTCTTTTATAAGCAGAAACGCTACCGATGAATTTAAAGATGCGCTTGAAGCAAACAAAGACAAAGATGCGATAATTATCGACTTAAGATCTAACCCCGGCGGGCTTTTAACCAATGCGATATTTATAGCGGATTTTCTTCTCGATTCAAAAGTTATAGTATCAACGGTAGACAGAGACGGCTACAAAGAAACCCAGCGTGCAACAAGAACGACATTAACCGATAAACCGCTTGCGGTCCTGATAAACGGAGGTTCGGCTTCGGCGAGCGAAATTTTATCGGGTGCGCTTAAAGATAATAAAAGAGCGACAATAATAGGTACAAAATCTTTCGGAAAAGGCCTTGTGCAGGAAATTAACAAAATGCCGAACGGTGCCGCGATGCATATTACAATTCAAAAATATTTAACGCCTTCAGGCACCGACATTAATAAAAAAGGCATAGTCCCGGATATTAAGGTTGAATATACAAAAGAAGATGCGGATAAAAAGATTGACCCGCAGATTGCAAAAGCAAACGAGGTTTTGCTCAAACAATTGAATTCAAATAAAATTAATAAAAATATAGTTAAGGCTCAATAAAATTGAGCCTTTTAATTTTCCATTTTATTTTTAACCGCATTCATATATTTTTCTTTCAGTTTTATAAGATTATAGCTACGGTTAAAAATTTTTAAATCAGGCTCTTTTGTTACGGTTCCGAGTATTTTATGGGGGATTTTATTTTTTTTCAGATATTTAACGGCGCCTGTTTCATTTTTTGTTGAAATTATATATCTTCCGGTTATTTCGCCAAACATAAGCTTTAATTTTATATTTTCATCGGAATTGTCATATTCTTCAAAATTGCCGTTTAAGCCGCAGCCGGAATTAAATAAAAGAGTTAAAACCGCCCCTGTGAGCCCGCCCCTTTGAACATCGATTGCACCCGTTAAATTAAGGGAGAAAATCGCTTTTTTTAATTTTTGTTCAAGTTCATAATCAATGGTATCAATAAATCCTGATGTTTTATTTTCGGTTATTATGTGATAAATGGAGCCTGATGTTTTTGAAGTTTCGTTTATTTGTTTTCCGATTAAAATAAGCGTATCATCAGGCATTGTAATTGTTTTTAAGATTTTATCGGCGTTTTTTTGAATTCCTGCCATAACAAAATTCGGCGAAGGGTATATTTTTGTTTTATCGGATTCGTTATAGAAAGAAACGTTGCCCGATACTATAGGAATTTTCAGATATTTAAGAGCCTCATTTATTCCTTTTATTGATTCAAGAAATTCAAAAGCGCCTTCGTTTTTTTCGGGGTCTTTAAAATTAAGGCAGTCCGTTATTCCCAAGGGTTCAAACCTTCCCGATATAAGGTTTCTGTAACTTTCATAAATAGTGTTTATCGTGCCCTGATAAGGGTCAAAATTGACAAGAAGGGGGTTTGAATCCATAGTTAAACCGATAAAACATTTTTCTTCTTTAAGCCAGATGCAAGATGCGCCTTTTGAAATTTCAGGGTTCAGGTTTGCTCTGTTTTGAACGGTATAATCGTATTTTGAATAAATATAATTTTTGTCGGCAAAATTTTCATTTTGAACCAAAAGATTAATTGTTTCATCAAAAGTTTTATCCGTTTTAAATTCATCTGTATCGGTTTCTTTTTTATAATCGGTTTTAAGGTCGTATAAATAAGGCTCGCATAAGATATTAAGCGGAATATTTGCGATAATTTTATCGTTTTTTATTATTTTATAATTTTTATCTTTTGTTGTTTTTCCTATGATTGAATAATCAAGGTTGTATTTTTTTAAAATTTTAATTGTATCTTCAAGACCTTTTTTATCAATCGCAAAAAGCATTCTTTCCTGAGTTTCGGATAACATTATTTCGTTCGGGAAAAGTTTTTCTTTTGTGTGAACTTTATCTATATAAATTTCAATACCTGATTTTCCTTTATAACCCGTTTCCGATGTTGAACTCAACAGCCCCGCTGCGCCTAAATCCTGCGAAGCTATCGTTGTTTTAAGAGATAAAATTTCAAGGCTTGCTTCGATTAAAACTTTTTTTAAAAAAGGGTTTGCAATTTGAACGGAAAATCTGTCATCGTCTTTTTTATCTTCGCATAAATTTTTTGAAGCGAAACTTGCGCCAAAAAGCCCGTCTTTTCCCGTTTTTGAGCCGACAAGAAGAAGGAGATTATCGGGTTTCGGTTTTGAGAGTTTAACTTTATCTTTTTTTGCCGCCCCGAGGCAAAAAACATTTACAATCGGGTTATCGTCATAACAATCAAAAAATTCGGTTTCACCCCCGATGTTTGGGATTCCCGTTGAATTTCCGTAATCCGAGATTCCTTCCGTTATATCGTTTAAGAAATATTTTGTTTTATTTTTATTTAAATCTCCGAATTTTAGAGAATTCATTAAAGCAATCGGCCTTGCATTTAGGGCAAGAATATCTCTTATAATTCCGCCTATGCCAGTTGCCGCCCCCTGATACGGAACAACGGCGGAGGGGTGGTTATGCGATTCGGTTTTAAAAAAGATTATATGATTATTTATTTTAATTCCGCCCGCATTTTCATTTTTATACATTGCGCCTTTATTATAGAAATTAATGTATTTTTTTGAATGTTTATATCCGCAGTGTTCGCTCCACATGGCGGAAAATAAATAAAGTTCGAGTGTGTTCGGGGTTCTTTTCAACCTTTTTACAATGTCATCATATTCATTTTTTTTAATATTTAAGGATTCATAGAGTTTCATACAAGCTCCTTAAAAAAATCGAAAATTATTCTGCCGTCCTCTCCGTTGTTTAATTCTTTAAATACGGCACGCTCGGGGTGCGGCATAAGCGCCACTGTTTTTTCTTTGCGGTTGATAAGCCCCGCTATATCATCAATTGAACCGTTGGGGTTTGAATTGTATTTTAGAAAAATCATATCATTTTCTTTTATTTCCTTTAAATCGGCTTCGTTTGCATAAAATCTTCCTTCTTTATGTGCAACGGGAAGGGATATTTTTTTATTGTTAAAAATAAGAGATTGTTTCTTTGAAATAAAATGAGATGTTTTATTCAACAGTAATGCGCCTTTTAGAAGATTAATTTCCGTTAAAATTTGAAAACCGTTGCAAATTCCGACCTTTAGCCCCTTAAATTGTTTAATTGATTCTATTACGGGGGAAAATTTTGCTATTCTTCCCGAATGAATGTAATCTCCGTATGAAAATCCGCCCGGGAGAATTACCATATCAAAATTTTTAATATTTTTTTCGTCCGCCATAACAAATTTTGGTTCAAACCCGCATTCAACAAGTGCATCAAACGTATCTTTTTCGCAATTTGTTCCCGGGAACACTATAACGCCCGCTTTAATTTTTTTCATTTTATCTCCTCAATTGATAAAATGTTGTATTCTTCGATAATCGGGTTAATAAGAACGTTTTTGCATATAATTTCAAGTTTTTGGTTAAATTCTTCTTTTGTATTTGAATTTAATTCAAGTTCAAAATATTTTCCGACCGAACAAATCGGGTTTTCATCCAAAGAAAGCCTTTTTAAAAGGGAAGAAAGAGTTTCTCCTTTAGGGTCCAAGACATCTTTTTTTTGACTAACCGTAATTTTTGCTTTAAATTTCATTGTCTAAAACGCTTTCAGGTTTGAAGTTTTATTATCAAGAACTTTAACTCCCGCTTTTGTAAAATCGACGGTATAGATTATATCTCCGTTTTCTTCTTTTGAATCTTTAATAAAACCTATGCCGAATGTCGGATGAAAAACCCTTGAACCTGCGGCAAAACCTTTTTTGTTTAAAACATCGGATGTATTGACCGCTTTTTGTTTGCATTTATTTATAAGATCCAAAACGTTTATTTCGGGCTTTGTGTCTTTTTTAATTTCTTTTTTGATTATTTTTTCTTCCTCAGGCGGTATAGGGGCGATTGATGAATTTGAAGCTTTCTTTTTTACCACTATTGTTGTTTTTTTCTTTGCATCTTTTATGCTTGATGCCAGATTGTTCGGGTTTGAAGTTTGAGCGGGTTTTATTACGATGGAATTTGCCGATTTTGAAATTGAACCCGTTTCTTTTTTTGCTTTTTTAAATTGTTCAACCGCATTTTTAAAGCTTGATGAGGGTTGTTTGTATGAATAATTGCTATTATAGGCGGGAGTTTCTTTTGATGATTCAAAATCTTCTTCAATCAATGAAGATGGGATTTCATCAATAAATCTGCTTTTGGGGAAGAATTTAATATCTCCCCAGACACGCCTTCTTTTTGCGTATGTAAGATGAAGAGTTTCTTTTGCTCTTGTAATTCCCACATACATTAACCTTCTTTCTTCTTCAAGTTCGTTTTTGTTTTCATAAACATTGTTTACGGCTTTTGACCCGGGGAATAACCCTTCTTCAAGCCCTACGAGAAATACAATCGGATATTCAAGACCTTTTGCCGCATGGAGGGTCATAAGCATAACGGATTTTTCTTCTTCTTTAACTTCATCAACATCCGATACGAGAGCCACCTGTGATAAGAAATTTCCGAGAATGCCCAAATCTTCTTCTTCGTCAATTTCAAAATCGTCATCTTCAAATTCTTTGATTACGTTGATAAATTCCTGCAGGTTTTCCAACCTTGATTGGTTTTCAACCGTATCTTCGCTTTTTAATTCTCTTATATATCCTGTTTCTTCCATTACCATGGCGGCAAATTCGGAGAGCTCGAAATTGTTTTGTTTTTCTATCAGGGAATTTATCATATTTGCGAAATTTAACAATGTTCCCGTGTGGCGGGTTGAAAAATCGGGATAATCGTTAATATTTTCTATAACGTCAAATGCAGAAATTTCTTTTTCATCCGCAACATCAAAGATTTTTTTTAAAGTTGTGTCTCCTATTCCTCTTTTGGGGACGTTTATTATTCTTCTTAAACTTTGATTATCGTGTTTATTGTAGATTAATTTTAAATATGCGATTATGTCTTTAATTTCTTTTCTTTCATAGAATCTTAAGCCCCCTACTATTTTATAGGGAATGTTATTTGACATTAAAGCTTCTTCAATTCCTCTTGATTGGGCGTTTGTTCTGTAGAGAACGGCTATATCTTCATAGTTTGCGCCGTTTCTTTTTAAATCTTTTATTTTTTTTGCGATATAGTTGCTCTCGTCATAATCTGATTCCGCTTCAAAAAGGATGATTTTATCTCCGTCGCCTTTTGTTGAATACAGGTTTTTATCAAGTCTTTCAACATTATTTTGAATAACTTCGTTTGCGGCGTTTAAGATATTTCCCGTTGAGCGGTAATTTTGTTCAAGCTTTATTAATTGCGTATTTTTATAATCTTTTTGAAAATTTAAAATTATTTTATAATCCGCGCCTCTCCAGCTGTAAATTGACTGGTCGACATCGCCCACGGCGCAAAGGGAGCAGTCTTTTCTTGAGGCTTTATTTTCGTCAAATAAAAGTTTTATAAATTCATACTGGGTTTTATTGGTATCCTGAAATTCATCAACCAGAATGTGTTTAAATCTTTCTTTATAATTTTCTCTTACAAGTTCGTTTTGTTTCATTAAATTGACCGTGAGCATCAGCATGTCGTCAAAATCGAGCGCATTGTTGATTGCAAGCTGTTTTTCATATTCATAATAAATTTCGGAGATTTTCTCCGTCTTATAATCTCTTGCGCTTGTTGCAAAGGCGTAGGCGTCTTGCATTTTGTTTTTGGCATTTGATATTATTGATTTAATCAATTTAACTTCATAAATTTTTTCATCAAGGTTCATTTTTTTAACGGCGTTTTTGATTATTGTTTTGGTGTCGGTATCATCGTAAATTACGAAATTGTTGTTCCAGTGTCTGCCGTCTTTTGTTTGGTATGAATCAAGGTTTCTTCTTAAAATTTTACCCGAGATACTGTGAAACGTTCCGACCCACATTTTTCTGACCACGGGCTCTCCCAAATAAAGGCTTAATCTTGTCTGCATTTCACGGCTTGCTTTGTTTGTAAAAGTTACGGCAAGAATTTCAAACGGGTTTGCCCCCGTGTCAACAAGATTTGCAATTCTTGAGGTTAAAACTTTTGTCTTTCCGCTTCCTGCTCCCGCCAGCACGAGAATTGAGCCGTTTTTTGCTTCAACTGCCTCTTTTTGTCTGTCATTAAGCCCTTTAAGAAAGCCTGCTTCTTCCTGTATCACTTAAAATTTCCCCTCAATAAAAATAAAAAAATTGAAAAATATTAAAAATATGCTATTATTATAATACAAAAATTTTAAGGAAAATTTTAGATGACTGAAAATTCAAACGAAAATCAACCGTCGATTATGGTTCCTTTGGATGATTTGGACAAAGTGTCGGATGACGATATCGATAAGGTTGATACTCTTGTACAGGAGCTTGCCACAATCAGGCAGTCTGCCAAGAAAATTGCCATTATCGGATCCAGAAACCTTGCAATTACGCACCAGCAAATTATTGAAACTTTAACCACTTCCCTTGTTATGCAGGGAAATACAATTATAACATCGGGCGGCTCATCGGGGACAAATGCCGCTGCAATAAGGGGTGCGATGAAAGCAAACCCCCAGAATTTAAAGGTTATCCTTCCCCAAACGATAGGTCAGCAGCCTTCAGACGTTCAAGACCAGCTTATCGGTGTCCCGAACATTGTTGAACATCCCGACAGAGCAATGATGACATTAACGGATGCTTCAAGAATATGCAACCGTGAAATTATAACGGAATGCCAGCAGTTGATTTGTTTCCTGTCGCATACGTCGGGAACTTTGCATAAAGCCGTTGAGTTTGCGGAAGAAGCACACAAAGTAGTTACCGTATTTTATCTTGATTAATTTCTTGTAAAGATATATGAAGCGCGCCGTTATTGAAACAGGCGCGTTTTTTAAAATGCTTTTTGTCAATTTTTACTTTCGGATAGTTTTTATTAATGTAAGGTTATAAAAAGCACAAATTTAATTTAAAAAGGAAGAAATGTACGGTTACGAAAATGTCAGCTTTGTTGACAGGCTGCCCGATGATTTTATTCAGGTTCTGCCGGATACAAACAGACTTAAAGAAATTAAAAATTCAATAGATAAAAGGCTTAAAGCGCTTGAAAATAAGCTTTATATGAGTAACGCTTTATATGCAAGAAAAATAATTAATGAAGAAACGGCCGCAAAACATTTAAAAACGGGCATATATTTCAGCCCCACCGAGCATTTCGGAATATAGAAGGAAAGAAAAGTGAAATTATTTACGGAGCTTTTTAAAGGCGGGAAAAAGAAAAAAACTACCGCACCGAATACATCAATCAGGCTTTATACTTCAAGAAAACCGAAAGTCGAGCTTTCGATTGAAGAAATTGAAGCGAAGAAAAAAGAAGAAGAACTTTTAAATAAGATAAAAAGCGGGCTTGAGAACTTGAAAATGCACAGAGAAAACAAAACAGAGCTTTATTTCAGCCCCGTTTTGAAATATCTCCATGATGAAACTTTAAAGCTTGAAGAAAAAATCAAGCCTGAAGTGAATGATTCTTTGACGGCAAACGGAAAATATCGGGAATTAAGCTTTGAAAACCAGTATGCTCTGGGGCAGTTTGTTGTTTCGCTTTGAGAATTTATAAAACACATTTGATTTTTTTTATGTTAATATCTTTTTGTAGACGGATAAACAAAGGAGAAATCAAGTGTCAGAGAATGCTGCTGTTTTAGCCGATACGGGGGAGATTGTACAGGTTATAGGACCTGTTATTGACGTAGAATTTAAAAACGGGGATTTGCCCGAAATATACGATGCACTTGAAATTATCAATGACGACGGAACAAAAACCATTGCCGAAGTTCAGCAATTGCTGGGGCAAAATACCGTAAGATCCGTTGCAATGTCTTCAACGGACGGTCTCAGAAGAAATATGAAAGTTATAAATACGAAGGCTCCCATTAAAATGCCCGTAGGTGAAGGAGTTTTGGGCAGAATATTAAACGTTCTGGGGCAGCCTGTCGATAATATGGGCGAAGTCAGGGCGGATGATTATGTTCCCATTCATAAAAATTCACCTTCTTTAACGGAGCAAAATACGAATATCGAAATTCTGGAAACCGGAATTAAAGTTATCGACCTTTTAATTCCCTATCAAAAAGGCGGCAAAATCGGCCTGTTCGGAGGTGCGGGCGTCGGCAAAACCGTTCTTATTATGGAATTAATTCACAATATTGCACACCAGCACTCGGGCGTTTCGGTGTTCGGAGGTGTGGGAGAAAGAACACGTGAAGGAAACGACCTTTATAACGAAATGAAAGAATCGGGCGTTTTGGATAAAGTTGCTCTTATATACGGGCAGATGAACGAACCTCCCGGAGCAAGAATGAGGGTCGGTTTATCGACTTTAACATGTGCCGAATATTTTAGAGATGTTAAACATCAAGACGTACTTTTATTTATAGATAATATTTTCAGATTTGTCCAAGCAGGAAGCGAAGTTTCGGCATTATTGGGCAGAATGCCTTCGGCTGTAGGCTATCAGCCGACGCTGGCGCAGGAAGTCGGCGAATTGCAGGAGAGAATTACATCCACAAAAGACGGTTCAATTACTTCCGTTCAGGCAATTTATGTTCCCGCAGACGACCTAACGGACCCTGCCCCCGCTACGACATTTACACACCTTGATGCAAGCACCGTTTTATCAAGGAATATTGCATCTTTAGGTATTTATCCCGCTGCGGATCCTCTTGAATCAAATTCAAGGGCGCTTGACCCGAATATTGTAGGGGTTGAACATTACAGCGTTGCAAAAAAAGTTCTTGAAATTCTTCAAAAATATAAAGACTTGCAGGATATTATCGCAATATTGGGTATGGACGAGTTATCGGAAGAAGATAAGTTGACCGTTAACCGTGCAAGAAAAATTCAAAAATTCTTATCGCAGCCGTTTTTTGTTGCGGAGCAATTCTCGGGCACAAAAGGGGTTTATGTTAAACTTGAAGATTCAATTAAGGGCTTTAAGGGAATAATTGAAGGCAAATATGATGATATTCCCGAACAGGCGTTTTATATGGCAGGCACCATAGAAGATGTTCTTGAAAAAGCTAAAAAATCTTCATAAAAAGGCAAAAAAATGACTGATGAGAAAAAAATAAAACTGAAAATAGTAACCCAGAATAAAATTGTTTATGAAGGGTCGGTTAATTCCTTTTATACGGATACCATGAACGGCAGAATAGGGATTTTGCCCAATCATATGCCCATTACGAGCGTGCTTGAGATTGGAGTTACAAAGGTTAACGAAGATAAAGAGCCCGTTTATGTAACCACAATGGGCGGCGTTATGCATTTTAAAGATAATGCTGCGGTTATTTTAACCGACATAGCGGAATTAGGACAAGATATTGACGAAGTGCGCGCAAAAGAGGCATATAACAGAGCAAAAGCCAAGCTGGAAGCACATGCCGATAAATTAAGCGTAATTAAAGCGCAAATTGCTCTTAAAAAAGCAATTGCAA
Source organism: Candidatus Galligastranaerophilus gallistercoris (assembly GCA_018710795.1). Classification (GTDB taxonomy): domain Bacteria; phylum Cyanobacteriota; class Vampirovibrionia; order Gastranaerophilales; family Gastranaerophilaceae; genus Galligastranaerophilus_A; species Galligastranaerophilus_A gallistercoris. Next base: position 13,028 of record DVJH01000037.1, read on the forward strand.
GGATATCTGCCACAAATAAGTATTTTTAAATGATGAAGTTTACAAAAACATTATTACTCTGTCTTATATTAATAATAAACGGATATAATACGGCGTTCGGTGCAGGGCTTACGCCATCGGAGCGTGTAGCAAGACAGAGTATTTTATATTCAATCGGGGATAATTATATTAATGATGTTTTTTATACGGGCGGCTTGATTGTAAGGTGGAATAAATCCGAATTTCCGTTAAAAATTTGTGTTTTAAATATGGCGGACGCTCCTTCGTATTATTATTATGCGATGTTAAGGGCCGCTCTTGCATGGCAGGAGGCAGTGCCCGAGGTATTAAGTGTTAAATTTACAAAAAATCCCGATGATGCCAATATAGTATTTAGAATAATCAAACAAACAAAACCCGTCAGCCAAACCAAAAACGATGAAAGTTACGCCCTTGCATATACCACTTTGGATATAGACGGAAAAACGCTTAAAAAAGCATATATTGATTTTTTTGATAAGGGTAAAACGGGAGAATATTTAAGAGCATATTCGGTTTTAGCCGTTGCGGTTCATGAATTCGGGCATGCTATCGGTCTTTCGGGGCACCCAAACATAGGTTCAAGCGTTATGTATGCTCTTTATAATTTAAGAACGGCAAGACAGTCGGATTTTATAGCGGCTGTTGATATAAATACGGTGAAGCTTTTATATATGATTGAGCCTGATGTTACAAACGGAGATAAAACGTATGAAGATAATACGTATAAAGCCGATGTAATTCTGGGTACAAAAGAAGAAAGACTTGATGAAGCTATCAGAGCAAGAAAGAATGAAATGAAAATAAAACCCAATGACTCTCTGGTAAGAATTAATCTTGCACTTTTATATTTTGAAAAAAATGACATTGAGACAATGTATCAATATATTAAGGAAGCGGAAAAACTTGCAAAATATAAAGACGACTTTTTCAGAGTCCATGCAACTTATGTTTATTATTATTACTATAAAAAAGATAAAAAGAATGCAAAATATCACCTGTACGAAGCGCTTCAATATCAAGACAACGACGGGTTAAGAGAACTTGAAAAATATATTGACAGGCTCTGACAAAAAATATTTATCATACGGTTTAACCTGATATGGAAATTTCATTTAAGGCAAATGTTATTCTTGATAAAAATTATGCGAAAAATCCGCCAAAAAGCGTGGATAGAGCTAATTTGCTCGAGATTGCAAACCAATATAAAGAGGTTATGGAAGATAAAAGAACGCTCGGCGGCGCTCTGACCGAAGGTGATACCGTTATTTTATCCACAAAAAATTCAAGAGAAGGATATTATCTTTATACAAAATTTTATAAAGACGGAATAATGACAAAAGAGCCTTATTTTGAATGGTTTACCTGTAAGGCAAGAAACATTAAGACTCCTTTCAGTATTCATGATTTATATTATCCGACAAAACTTTTTCTTGCCAAAAAATCGGGATATGAAAAAAGACCCGGTGAAAATGCTCTAAGATATGCTCAAAGGGGGCTTGAACTCAGCATTGAGCAGCTTAGAAAAAAGAGACAGGGCATAATATAAATTTTTGTATTTTTATTGTATAATATTTAGACAGTATTTAATTGAGGAGAGATATTATGGATAAATACGTTTGCACGGCATGCATGTGGGTATATGACCCTGCGGAAAACAACAACGTTGCTTTTGAAGATTTGCCGGAAGATTACGTTTGCCCCGTTTGCGGCGTTTCAAAAGATATGTTTGAAAAAGAAGAAAATTAATTTAAGATAAGGAGATTTGATATGAAATTTGTATGTACTGTATGCGGATACACCTATGAAGGCGATAAAGCTCCCGAAAAATGCCCTTTGTGCGGAGCAACAACCTTTAAAGCGGTTGACGGCGAAAATAAAACTTACGCTTGCGAACACACGGTAGCGTCCACAGAAGGCATTGAACCCGATGTTGTTGAAGGTTTAAGAGCCAACTTTAACGGCGAATGCATGGAAGTCGGCATGTATCTTGCAATGAGCAGACAGGCAGAACGCGAAGGGTACCCCGAAATTGCGGAAGCTTATAAAAGATATGCTTTTGAAGAAGCCGAACATGCCGCAAAATTTGCCGAATTGTTGGGTGAAGTTTTAACTTCATCAACAAAGAAAAACCTTGAAATGAGAGCAGACGCAGAACATGGCGCATGCGACGGCAAACTTCAGCTTGCTGTAAGAGCAAAACAATTAGGCTACGATGCCATCCATGACACGGTTCATGAAATGGCAAAAGATGAAGCACGCCACGGCAGAGGCTTTGACGGTTTATTAAAAAGATATTTTAATAAATAGTTTATTTAAATGTTAAAAATGAGGGGATTTTCCCCTCATTTTTTAGTATATTTTTTTAATTACTTCTTTTATTTTTTCAAAGGCATCGCCTTTATTTTGAATTTTTTTAAATTCGTTTTTCATAAGAGAATAATAAATCATTTCAACATTGTTTGTTTTATATAATCTTGATGCGCAGTGAAGATAAACAAGAGTTTGCATGGTATCTTCATAGTTTTTCGGTATATTGTTTATTTTCCAGTCAAGAATTATGTATTTATCATCAATTTTAACGATTGCATCAAATCTGCCCGTTAAATAAAAAGGTTTGTTTTCAATATATTCTTTTATAAAAAACGGCTGTTCGATAAATTTTTCTCCGGCGCTTTTTGCAAGAATTGCAATTTTTGAATTTTTAATGTTTTCCCACAGAATCTTTTCTTTATCATTAAGAGCATTTTCAAATTTTTTTATTTCGTGGTTTTTCAGGTAATAACATATAAGGTTGTGAAACTTGTTTCCGAGCTTTATGTCGTTATTTTGCACGATTAATTCAAGATTTAAAATATATTTATTATAAAATTCTTCTTTTGAATTATTTAAAATTTCAAGAGAATTTGCGCTGAATGTATCAATTTTGGTTTTATTTTGCATATTTTTCATTCCGTAAGTTTAAAACAATTTGACGGGTCCGTATTTGTTAATTTGTTATATATTTTATATTCTTTTGAACAGGTCAGATACAGTTTCTTTTTTGCCCTTGTTATTGCAACGTAAAATAACCTTAAATTTTCATCAAGTATTTCTTTTTTTAATTCATCTTCCGTTTTGTTTGAATTTTGAACGGAGTTTATTATTTTGTATCCTTCTTTTAATTTTATTTCATTTATATCAAGTGTCATATTCTTTTCCGTTAATTCGGGAATAAATACGTAATCAAATTCATCTCCCTTTGATTTGTGCATTGTTAAAACATAAATTTCATTGCTTTTTTTTGAATCTTTTTCATCGGGTTCAAAGAATTTTATATTAAAGGAAAAAGGTTTTTTATAAATTTCATTCATTTTATTCAGAGTGTCTTCAAAATTTCTTTCCGTATCGGAGATTTTTGCAATTATTGAAGATACGGGCGCTATATTTGCTTTGTTTTTTTTGTCGTTTATAAAATAAAATTCAGCCGTTCTGAATGCAAGTTCATACGGGGATAACACGGTTAATTCGAGAAAATATCTTAAATCCCACCAGATTGCATAATCTTCACCGTTATTTAAAATGAAAGGAGAGTTCAGATTTTTTATATAATCGAAAATATTGCTTTCATCTTTATA
>DVJH01000038.1 GCA_018710795.1 Candidatus Galligastranaerophilus gallistercoris
AAAATTAAAAAAAATTACTTTAACGCTAAAAGAGCCTTTTGATAACGAGAAATTCGAAAAATACAAAAAAGCGGGCGATCTTATTTTTCAATATATTTATTTAATTGATAATTCAGAAGATGAAATTACTCTTGAAGGTATAAAAATTTCTCTTGATAAAACAAAAACCCCCGCCCAAAACGCACAAAAATATTATAAGCTCTACAGCAAAGCAAAATCCGCAAAATTAATTAAAGAACAAAGAATAATAAAAGCAAAAGAAGAAAAAAAATATCTGGAGGATGTATTATTTTCAATTCATAATGCGTCAAATTTAGGCGAGCTTGATGAAATTGAAGAAGAAATCGATGAATATATTCTTTTAAACAAAAAAGAAAAAACGAACAAACCAAAAATAGAAACGATTAATTATAAAGATTTTGAAATTTTAATCGGTAAAAACAATAAACAAAACGATTTTATAATTAAAAAACTGTCATCACCTGAAGATATATGGTTCCATGCGCAAAATTCCCCCTCGAGCCATATTCTTGTCAAAACTCAAAACGGGAGATTAAAAATAACGGATGATGTTATTTTATTTGCGGCAAATCTTACAAAAGAAAATTCTCCCTTAAAAAATTCAAAAAAAGCGGGTATTATCTATACAAAAAGAAAATACTTAAAGCGCCCGCCCGACACACCCTTAGGGTATGTAACATACAGAGAAGAAAAAGAAGTTATAGTTTAACTTTTTTTGTACTAAAATTAAACTGTTAAATACTAGAATAAGGAATTAAAAATGCAGGTTTCATATGAATGGTTAAACGATTATGTCGATTTGCAGGGGATAGACCCGAAAGAAATTGCACATAACCTTACCATGAGCGGTTTAGAAGTTGAAGAAATTGAAGAAGTAAAACCGAAATTTACAAATATCATTACGGCAAAAATCGAAAAAATAGACTCTCACCCTAATGCCGATAAGCTTCATCTTGTAACGGTAAACACGGGCAGTGAAATTAAAACCGTTGTTTGCGGCGCTCAAAATATTGAAGAAGGGCAGATTATTCCGTATGCTTCCGTCGGAAGCAAAGTTCTGGACAGAAAAACGGGCGAACAGTTTGAATTAACGCCTGCCGTCATAAGAGGTGTTGAATCTCAAGGAATGTTATGCAGCCAGGATGAACTAGGACTTTTGGAACTTCAAAAAGAAGACGGCATTTTAATTTTAAACCGCCTTTATAACGACATTAAATTAGGCGAGCCTTTAGAAAAAGTTTTAAATATTAATGATGAAATCATCTTTCATACCGCCCCCACGGCAAACAGAGGCGATGAGATGTCCGTTATAGGAATTGCAAGAGAACTTGCGGCATTATTTAACAGAAAATTAAAACTTTCTTTAATGGAAGCGAAAGAAGAAAAGAAAGCCGATTTTAAAGTTGAAATCAAAGATGATGAAATCTGCAAATATTATTCGATTGCGGTTTTAAAAGATATCAAAATTAAACCCGCCCCGGATTTTATTCAAAGAAGAGTAATCGCAGGCGGCATGCGCCCGATAAATAACGTTGTCGACATTACAAACTACGTTATGCTTGAATACGGAACGCCTTTACATGCTTTTGATTATGACAAATTAAATAAATATTTATGCGTAAGATATGCAAATGAAGGCGAAAAACTGGTTACAATCGATGAGGTTGAAAGAACTCTGACAAATAAAACCGTTGTCATTTCAAAAGAAGATGAGGCGGTTTGTCTTGGCGGAGTGTTTGGCGGATTTAACAGTGAAATTGACGAAAATTCAAAAAACTTAGCTCTTGAAGCGGCGTTTTTCCCTTCCCATACAACAAGAATTTCAGCCCGCTCGGTCGGATACCGTTCCGAAGCTTCCGCAAGATTTGAAAGAGGAGCAGATATAGGGCTTGTAAAACAAGGGCTGTATCAGGCAATAAACCTTTTAATAAAATATGCCGATGCTAAATTTGAAGGAATATCCGAAGCAGGTTCCGACAAGCTTGAACCCGTTCAAATTACGTTAAGAAATTCGGAAATTAAAAGAATTTTGGGTTCAGAAATTGAACAGAATAAATGTATTGAGATTTTAGAAAATTTAGGCTTCAAACTTCTCGGTAAAAACGAAGCCGCGGCAAAATTTGAAGTTCCGACATACAGAAGAAACGATGTTGCAAGAGAAATTGATTTAATTGAAGAAGTTTCAAGAATAAACGGATATGATAAAATCTCCCCCACGCTTCCAAACATTAATGAAGGAGCGAATATTTCGGATGAAACAAAAACAATCAAAAAAATAAACAATCTCTTTTTGGGGCTCGGATTTGATGAAGTCATAACAACATCTTTAACGGGAGATTCTTTCGTTAAAGAATATATGACATCATTGGACAACAATTTAAGAGTTGATGTTATCAATCCTCAATCGGAAGATGCAACAACATTGAGGCAGGAATTAATGCCTAATTTATTGTATGTCATTAAAAATAATTACGATAACGGAAACAAAAACTTTAAACTCTATGAAATCGGAAAAACTTTTAGGGCAGTAAACAAGCCCGATGAAGATTTCTCCGGTGTCACAGAAACAAGAAAAATATCCGGCTGTATATTCGGGCATACAAATAATGAACTGTGGAACAAAAAAGAAAACGCGGATTTTTATACGATTAAAGGAGTTCTTGAAAATCTTTTCGAGGTGCTCCATTTATCAAAAAGAATAGTCTTTTCGCCTCTTAAGGAAGATAAAAAGTTTATGCATCCTTATCAAACGGCAACAATTGAATTGTTGGGCAAGAATCCGATTAATTTGGGATATGTCGGGAAAATTCATCCCGTATTAAAAGACAAATTAAAATTAAATCAGGATTTGTTTGTATTTGAAATTAATCTGGAAGAAATTTTATCAAACTTATCGCATAACACAAACGTTAAATATAAAAAACTTCCGAATACGGCTCCCGTTTTAAGGGATATCGCTTTTGCGGTCAATGAAAATATCACCGATGCCGACATTATAAAAGTGATTAAAAAAGTAAGCGATAAAAACATTTTTAAAGGCGCCAAAATTTTTGACATATACAAAGGCGAAAATATAGGCGAAAATAAAAAATCCGTTGCTTACAGAATTACATTGCAGGACGATAATAAAACCCTGACGGATGAAATTATCGATTCTGAAATTAAGAAAATTAAATCAGGCTTAGAAAAAAATATAGAAGGTTTAATATTAAGATAAAATATTAAATACTATATTTGTAACATATGCCTTAAACCATTGATTTTACTTAATTGCAACCCTGTTTCAAAACCAAAACGGGGTTGCAATATTAAATTTTTGTAGTATATTGTTTTGTAACTGGGGCTTGCCTTAGGTGCATAAAATAAAGTGTCAGATAGTAAATGCACAAAAAAGGTTTTTACCCCGTTATAAGACAAAAGAGGATTTTTATATGACTAAAAAGCTTACCATGACTTTATTAGCCGCACTCATGATATTTGTATCGGGAGCAGTTTCTAAAGCACATGCGGCAACGTCCAATGAAATTAAAAGCCTGATTGTTAAAACGGCAGTTTCTATGGGTGTTGACCCTTGCGTAGCATTAAGCATCGCAAAACAGGAATCCAATTTTCAAAACCACAAACAAAACCCTTCGGGAGCAGTCGGGGTTTTTCAATTAATGCCCTCAACCGCAAGAAGAATGGGATTAAACCCTTATAATCTTCAAGATAACATTAAAGGCGGCATTATGTATTATCAAATGATGTATAAAAAGTTCGGTTCTATGGATTTAGCACTTGCCGCATATAATGCAGGTCCGGGCAACGTTGCCAAATACAAAGGCATTCCTCCTTTCAGGGAAACAAAAAGCTTTATAAACAAAATTAAGACGGATTATAAAACCTATGAAAACGATCCTTTGGTGTTGGAGCATACCGGCAAAAAATTCTCTGACGATGATAATGCCATAGTTGTTCCGGATGAAACTTTATAATTAAAAAATAATAAAATCGGGAGGATAAAACCTCCCGATTTTTGTTGCATAAAAATTACCATGCATGGTAATTTTTAGATTTTAGATTTTATACTTACATGGGTTTTAACAAATTAAAAAAAAGGGAGTTTAATCAAAAACCCCCATTTCCCCATTAAAAAAATCTTTTTCAATACTTTTGTAATTAATATTCTTGCACATAATACAAATAATGCAAGAAATTTACAATTAAAGGGTTTTTATTTCTTAACACTAAAAGCGCCCGCTAAAATCAGCAGGCGCTTTTATTCAACAAAAACAGGGTTTCTAGATTTCTATACAGTCATTTAAATAATTAATAACAGCCATTTTTTCGTCATATAAATACTTAACAAAATTTAAAAACTGGGGGAATCTTGACGATATGGTCATTGAGATTTCAAATCCTTCGGAACAAAAAGGCTCGTAGTCATATACAACATAGCTGTTATATTTGCTCCTCCATTCCTTTTTATCAACCCTGCAATGATATTCGTCCGCTATATATTCAAGCCATGGAATAGTTTCTTTCATAACGCCTTTAAATTCATGGCATACATAATTTTCGTTTTCTCTGTATCTTTTTTCAACTAACATATACCACTCCAAAACTTATTGTTGTTATGAACAGTTTAAATAATTTCAGACTGCGCTAAAATACACGAAGCGGTAATTGTTTTGACTGTACAAAAGGATAAATTAAACAAAAAATAATATTTTTCTTATAACGGGAAATATTCTCATATTTGCTCTTTTTTTAAGTCTTAAATTCTTAAAATCAATGCTGTTAATTATGTTTATTGCTTTATCGAGTTTTTTAAGCAAATCAATGAGTTTTTTTATTTCGTCTATTTTTTTATTGTGGCGTTTTAACAATCTTATGATTTCAGCTGTAATA
>DVJH01000004.1 GCA_018710795.1 Candidatus Galligastranaerophilus gallistercoris
TTGTTAACCCCCTTTGAATACAAAATGCCCCTTTGTCTGAAAAAAAGGGGCATTTATTTTTTCTGCCGGGTTTAAATTGCATTTATTAAAATTGTTTTGATGTCCTCTTTTGTCATAACTTTATATGCCCCGTTTGAAACAAAACAGGTTTCCGCAATTTTTTCCAATTCTTCGGCGTTTGTTACTCCAAGTTCGCTTAATTTTGTCGTTGCGCCTATATTTTTGAAAAATTCTTCAAGTTTATCTATTCCTTCAAGTGCAATTTCTTTATCTGTCTTACCCTCAGGGTTAACGTCAAATACATTGATTGCAAACTTTTTAAATTTGGATAAGCCGTAATCCAGAATATGTCTGTAATATGAGGGAGATATTGCAGCCAGCCCCATACCATGGGTAACGTCATAATATGCACTTATTTGATGTTCAATGTTATGTACTTCCCAGTCTCCTTTTTTTGAGCAGGAAATAAGAGTGTTAAGCGCAAGCGTTGCCGCCCACATAATGTTTCCCCTTGCGTTATAATCCTTAGGGTTTTTGACGCAAATATAAGCATTTTTTATGATATTTTTCATTAAAGCTTCCGATAAATCATCCGAAACGTTATCTTCATTTGATTCTGAAAAATATTGTTCCATAATATGGCTCATCATATCGCAAATTCCGCTTACCATTTGAAATTCCGACAATGAATATGTGTATTCGGGGTTTAAAATCGAAAAATCGGGAAGCATATTGGGATAAACCACGCCCGTTTTGATTTTAACATCTTCATTTGTAATAACCGATCCGCCGTTCATCTCGGAGCCTGTACCTACCATTGTAACAATCGTTCCGAACGGGATTTTTTTCTTCGGAATATTATAATTCATATAAAAATAATCCCAAAAATCAACATCATTGGCAGAGCCCATAGAGACCGCCTTGACGCAATCCATTGTGGAGCCGCCTCCGACTGCCAGAATAAAATCGACATTATTTTCTCTGACCAGCTTTATGCCTTCTTTTACTTTGGCGGCTGTCGGGTTCGGCATAATTCCCGAAAATTCCACAACGTTTTTATTGGCATCTTTAAAAATTTTTATTAACTCATCATAAAGGCCGATTTTTTTAATCGCCCCCTTGCCGTATGCAAGCATTATTGTCTTTCCGTAATGTTTTAATTCTTCTTTTAAATTTTCAAGTGCGCTTTTTCCGAAATAAATTTTTGTCGGATTGTGAAAACAAAAATCAAACTCCATTTTTACCTCCTTTAATAATTTATTATATACTCTGCAAATTTCGGATCATAATGATTTACAAATAAACTTTCGCCTTTGTCGAGATTTTTTAATGTTTCCATATCCTCTTTTGAAAGTTCAAAATCAAATATATTAAAGTTTTCTGCCATTCTTTCTTTATGTGTTGATTTTGGAATAACTATAACATCTTCCTGCGTTAAAAATCTTAAAGCGGTTTGTGCAGCGGTTTTACCGTATTTTGCGCCGATTGATTTTAGAATTTCATTATTGAAAAAGTTATTTTCTCCTCTTGCCATGGGCGACCAGGACATTAATCGGGTGCCGAATTTTTGCATATATTCCCTTAATACTTTTTGCTGTTGAAATACATGGGTTTCCATTTGATTTATCATCGGTTTGATTTCAACAAAATTGCAAAGGTCAATGTATCTGTCGGGGAAGAAGTTGCTGACGCCGATTGCACGTGCTTTTCCTTCCATATAAGCTCTCTGCATTGCCCGATACGTTCCGTAATAATCACCAAACGGCTGATGAATTAAGATTAAATCAACATAATCGGTTTTAAGTTTTTTTAATGATTCATCAATTGATTTGTACGCTTTTTCTTCGCCCGAATTTGTTATCCAGACTTTGGTTACAAGGAAAAATTCTTCTCTTTTTATTCCCGATTTTTTAATCGCTTCGCCGACGCCTTCTTCGTTGTAATAAGCCTGAGCGGTGTCAATCATTCTGTAACCGGTATTAATTGCATCGGTTACGCATCTTTCGCATTCTTTGGGGTCTACAAGAAAAACCCCGTAACCTAAAATCGGCATTTCGATACCGTTATTTAATTTAACCGTTTGCATAATTTATTCTCCTTAATTGTTAAAATCCATTGCTTTAACACTGCCTAATTTGTGAATATCTTCATCGGTTCTGTTGCCGTAAATTGTTATTTTATTCAATTCTTTTTCAATATTTTTAAATTCTTCATCGGTTAAAATAACATCGGCAGCACCCAAGTTTTCAATAACTCTTTCATCTTTTCTCATCCCCGGAATCGGTACGACATTGGGGTATTTATGAAGCATCCATGCTAAAGAAATTTGCGCGGGTGTTATTCCTTTTTTGTTTGCAACTTCGTTTAACAAATCCAGCAAGGGCTGATTTTTTTCGACATTTTCCGGGTTAAACCTTGTAATTACCCTTCTTACGTCATCTCCTTTGTATTGAGTATTCTTATTGTATTTGCCCGATAAAAATCCGCTTGCCATGGGAGAAAATGCAACAAAACCTATATTTAATTCAAGACATTTGGGGATAACATCTTTTTCAAACATTCTCTCCATCATTGAATATTCGGATTGAATTGCGCTTAAAGGTGTTATTTTATGCGCTCTTATAATTTGTTCGACCGTCGATTGGGATTGCCCCCAGGCTCTTATTTTCCCTTCTTTTATAAATTCGCCCATAATGCCTGCAACTTCTTCAACGTTTGAATCTTTCGGGACTCTATGCTCATAATAAATATCGATATAATCCGTCTGCAATCTTTTCAGGGAATCATTAAGAGCGTTTGTTATTCCTTTTTTGGACAGTTTTCCTTCGGGAATTTCTTGCCCCGGCTGAAATACGGGAACAAATTTTGTCGTTAAAATAATTTTATCTCTGAAGGGTTTAACTGCTTTTCCGACCAGAGTTTCATTTGTATAAGGTCCGTACGCTTCTGCGGTGTCAAACAATGTACACCCCAAATCATAAGCTTTTCTTATAAGTCTTATTGATTCTTCTTCAGGGGGCAGTTCCCCGTAACCGTGGGAAAAACCCATGCACCCCATACCAATTGCGGATACTTCAATATCTCTTAATTTTCTTTTTTGCATAAATTTATCCTTTCTATATAAGATACGGCCTCAATATACATTCAAGCTGGATTTTACAAAATTTTTCCGTCCAATCCAGAGGTTCAAATTTTCTATCCGACATGCACCAGCAGGTCATCATTCCGTATAATTCGGAAATTATAATGTGCGAGATAAGTTCAATCGGCGTATCTTTTTTTAATTCTTTATTTTTGACCGCTTTATCAAGAATATTTTTCAACATTTCAAAATCATATTTCCATTTTTGCCCGTCTTTATCATCGGGAACATTATTCGGGTCTATAACATCTCTTATCCACTGGCGGCAGGTGTGAATTCCCGCCGATTCGACACATTCCATAAAACGATGAAAATAGCGGGTTAATTTTTCCGTCAGGTTTTTATTTTCGGTTTGTTCAAGCTCGATTTGTATTTCTAAAAAAGGCGCCCTGCTTATTTCTAAAACAATGTCCTCTTTTCTTTTAAAGTATGTATAAAATGTCCCTTTGGCGACGCCCGCCGCTTTTGTGATTTCTTCAACGTTAATTGAATCGAAACCTTTATCCCTTAAAAGATTAAGCGCCGTTTTTATAAGTTTTTTTCTTGTGTTTCGGGCGGATATTTGCCTTTTATTCATCGTTGCTCCTTTCGATAATTTCATTATACTATATGTTGACTAAAAGTCAATGACTATTAGTCAATAAAAATTAATCTGCCCGAAATGATTATATTCAGGCGGATATAAAAATTATTGATTTATAAAATTAAAATATTTTTAAAAAGGAGAAAAATATGTTCTATAACGTACTTAAAGCGGATGATGTCGTTGAATTTGAAAACGAAAAATTTGAGCATAAAACACTTTTGGAAAACGATAATTCAAGCGTAAATATCGTTGCAATTAAAAAAGATGAAATAATAGATACCCATACGTCAATTTCAGACGCTCTTGTTTATGTTTTGGAAGGCAAAATCGAACTTCATTTTGACGCTCAAAAGTTTACTTTAAATAAAGGCGAAATTTTAATGTTTAAAAAAGATGCGGAGCATAAAGTTTTGGCGCTTAAGGATTCAAAGTTTTTTATAATTAAAATTTAATCGTCTTCATTGTAATAACAGCGGTTATATAAATATTGCAAGTATTCTTCATCGTTTTTAAACCGGCTTAATATTTTCGGGTCTTTTTCTTTGGCAATAATGTTAAACTTCGGAGAATAAAACCCCGCCGCTTCAAAAAAATCGGGAATGGCGCACAGCCCTTCATTATACATATCAAAATCGCCGATTGTTATTCTTGAAGAAAAATCAAGCGTATCTTTCATTTTTTTAACCGTTTGAAAAATTTGTTCTTGGCTCATATATCGCCAAAAATTTCTGCATAAAATTAAAGAATTTGAACCTTCAACATCTTCAATTTTTCTTGAAATATCGCCCGTGTTAAATATTACGTTATCTCTCAGGACGGGTTTTGCTTCAAGGGTATATGTATCCGTTTTTTTATTGTGCGCTAAAACGGTAAAATATTTATCGGGGTTATTGTTTGTATGTTCGTTGATTTTTTTCATATCATCCCCGTCGCATTTAATTTTACCCGTTCTTGCGCTCCTTATGATATAAGGGTCGATGTCGTATGCATATACGGGTAAGAATCTTTTTGCATTTTCTTCTCCCAGATTTTCAATTAAGCTTATAATGAGAGAATAAGCTTCGGAACCGTCAGAACATCCGAAATCATAAACGTTCACTTTTCCTTTGAATTCTTCATCAAGATATTTTGCAAATTCATTCCACCCCGCACCAAAATATCCCGTTATATCTCCTCTGAAAAAATTTGTTTTATTTGAATTAACGATTCTGACACAATTATAATTCGGATTTATTCCGTCCATAAAGCTTATGTAATCTTCAAAAACGGAATAATAAGGACGAAGATATTCTCCAGTCGCTTTATTATAATATCTTGTTCTCTCGCTTGATTTAAAGCTTGTCTGTTTGGGGTATATAATCGGTGATATTTTCATGATGCTTTAATAAAAAGCGGAAATAAAATTATTTGTTAAAACTTAAAAACTTCTTTTTTAGAAATTTTAAAAATTCACCGAAATATGTTGTTATGATAACCCCTGTAATAAAATAAAAATACGTTGTTTTGAGAGGATAATAAAACCAGTAAATATCGGCGTTGTTTTTAACATCAAAAGGAATGCCTTTAAAATATAAAAACAAGTATGTAATAACATTAAAAACAAGCAGATGATTTGCCATTATGTGATATGTATTTTGCCCTATTTTATGCAAAAAAGTCCAATTTTTAATTTTATCGTAAAAAACGTCAATTAAAAATAAACTCATCCAAATCCCCGTTAAACTTGTTAAAATCGGAACAATAAAATTGTCAAATTCACCCCAGACAAGAATATAACTTAAACCGATACCATCTTGCGGTGTAAAATCTTTGTTTGTAAGCCATAGAATTGATTGAAGAATAATGACAAATAAAAATATTTTATAATTAAAGATATCAAATTTTCCTTCAATTTTATTTTTATATAAAGCCCCCAGATGAATAAACAACAATGAAAACATTGTTCTTAAAAGAAGAAGAATATAAAGATTATCCGCATATTTTTGCAATTGAATCGCAAAAAGGGCGAAAATAAAGTAAAAAACAAGTTTAACCGTTTCATTTATTTTGATTTTATCTAAAATTTTATAAACGATTAAAGTTATAAACAATTGCGGCACAAACCACAGGGGTGATGTTAAATCAATCTGGTGCCCCGTTAAAAAAGGCATTAAAAATTCATTCTTGATTGTTACGGGCATTGCCCAGAATTTTTGAACATAAGGGGCAATTAAAACCGTAATTCCCAAATAAATAAAAGAATAAATAAAATAAGGAATCATAAGGCTTTTTATTCTTCTTTTCAAAAATTCAAAGAATGTATATTTTCCGTTAAATAATATCCCCGCTATAAAGAAAAATAAAACAACCTGAAAAGAATACGGCGGAAATAAAGGTATTAAGGAAAATTCCAGATGTCCCGATACCACGATTAAAATTGCAAGCGCTTTTAAAAGATTGATTTTGTTATTAAAAACTTCTGCCATAAATACACCAAATGCATTTTAATTCTGTCCGCAAAATATGATATTATAAACCCGAGAAAAAAGAAAATTTTTGGGTATTATGAACGAAAAAGAATATTTTAAGCTTGAAGCGGAAAAAGAAAGAGGCTTTTATCAAAATTATCGGGAAAATGTTGCCCCCGTTCTTGAAAAATATGAACCTGAAAGAAAACAAAAACTGCATATTTTTATTTTTGTTGAATTGTTTCTTATTGCAATTTCCGCCGTATCCATATATTATATCTGGATAAATATCCTTGAAGATATGAACAGCACCTGGTTTGCGATAATGGCAATTTTAATGATTGCCAATATTTTTATTGCAATAATAGGTCTTGTTTTTTGCGGATTTCATTTATCTTTTTCCAAAAAAATAAAAAAGCTTTGTCTGAAAAAAATTCTTTTGCCTCTGGGGGATTTTGCAATAACCGAAGGAGAAAACGATGTTTGTCTTGATGCCATAAGACAAAGCAATATGTTTTATAATTTTAATTACGTGAAAAACGATGACGTTTTTAAAGGTTCCATAGAAGGCAAAAATTTTAACGTAATTGAAGCCGACCTTCAGGTTGTCGGAAACAGATCAAACCGTTCCGTTTTTGACGGAGTAATTATTCATACAAAAACGTCAAATATTTCGGATAACAGAATAATAATATATAAAAAAGGCACGGCTCTGAAAAAAACGATTCAAAACCTTATACCCTCCCTTTTTATGGGTGTTTTTGTAATTTATATTTTATACCTGCTTGTTAAACTGCCCGCGGTTTCACCTGCTATGTCGATAATAAAATATATAATCGGAATTTTTCTTATTGTCGTTTATTTTTGTTTATTGTCCGGGCAAAAAAGCCTGATGTCAAAGAAAACAAGCATAGGAGACGGGTATGACAAGATAAAAAATCAATACGAGCTTGTTATGGAAAGCAGCGAAAACGACTGCAAAACAAATTTTGATTTCAATTCCGCAGACGAGCTTTTTACAAGACTTGAAGAGTTAAAAAAAGCGTTCGGCGTCAAAAACGTTTCCCTTTCAATATACAAAGATGATGTAATTGTGGCTCTTTATGGTATGAAAAACTTTTTTGAAGTGGGGAGTATTTTCACTCCTTTGACTTCCGAAAAAATGATTAACGATTTATACGGACAGTTTATCTCAATACTTTTATTTGTTCTCTATATTAAACAATTTTTTGATAAAGATAAAACGCCCGCAATAAATTAAGAAAGAAAACGGTATGGAAAATAAATTATATGAGTGCGAAGAAAAATTTCAAAGCGATTTTGATAAAAACTATAATGAAAAAATAAAGCCGTTTTTGGAAACCTATGAAACAAAAAGAAAAAACATCCTTAAACGGGTAAAATTGAAATTATTCGGGATATATCTGCTTATTGTTATTGATATTGTTCTTTTTGTATATACCGCAACCCACACTCCCTATGACCCTGACGGCTCTAAAAACATTTTTGCTCCCCTTTTGGCGCTGCTTGTTTTTTGCGCATGGCGGGTATCTTCAAGCGCCGATGCAAAATTTGTTCATGAATTAAATGCCGCTTGTTTAAATGATGTTTTAAATATCTTTGGCGGCATTAAACCTGCTGAAACATCTTCAATCACGGATGATATGTTAAAACAATCGGGAGCGTTCGGTGAATATAATACAAGAAATGACCTTATCTCGTTTGAAGGCAGCCTTGCGGATAAACATTATGAAATTCTTCATACGAATTTATATCATAAATGCACCGCATATAAGAAAGACAGAAAAACATCAAATATTGAAGGTGTATTTTCGGGAATTTTAATACACATAAAATCAAATAAAAATATTAATAAAACAATTAAAATTGCGCCAAAAGGAACATACGGCAGCTTTGTTACGGAACAGGGCGTGATTATGGGTTTTATTTTATGCGGAGCATATGCGGCCATGCTTTCCATTTACTATGTTCTTGAGTATAAATTAATGCAGGAGCTTAAAGAATTTTTAGCCGTACTTTCAGCGGGGAGTTTTTTAATTATTATTTTGACGATAATAATTACAAACTGCATCATAAAAAAACATTCAAAAAACAGGCTTCAATATGATAATAATTATGAAATTGAAACGTCGGATTCAACAGAAGCATTTATTCCCGAAACCTTTTTTGAATGTCTTGATAAAATAAAAACGGCGTTTAAAACGAAAACGGTAAAGTGTGTGATTTTCAGGGACAATATTTTAATTCAAATCCCGTTAACAAAAAGGTGTCTGTTGTTTGGAAGTTTATTTCGGGAACTTACGAAAAAAGAAGCTGTAGAAGCGCTTTTTAAAAGATTTTTGTCGATTTTTCTTACGGTTATGTTCATAAAACTTTCAAACGACAAAAACCCGCGTGCGGATATTTAATTGATAAATATGAGGACACATTTTAAAATCAAAGATATTTTATTAAATGGAGTATAAAGTATGGAAAACAATTTATATGAGTGCGAAGAAAAATTTCAAAGCGATTTTGATAAAAACTATAATGAAAAAATAAAGCCGTTTTTAAACATCTATGAAACGAAAAGAAAAAACAGGTTTAAAAAATTGCAAATCACAATGTTTTCAATTGTTGCGGCAGTTTTGATTGATATTGTTTTAATGATATTTACTTATAAATTTAATTTTACCCCTCAAAAAGATATATATAGCGCTCTTATTATTCTTTTTGTCGCTTTTACGGTATCGGGAATTATTGTTTATACAAAAGCGGTTACAAATTTTCAAAACGAATTAAATTCAGCCTGCACGGATACCGTATTAAATACGGACAACGGCATTAAAAGGACGGAAAAATCATCATTAACGGATGGGATAATAAAGCAATCCGAGATTTTTGAATATCATGATGAAAGATACGATTATTCTTCATACGAAGGCAATTTTTTAAATAAAGAGCTTCAGATTCTTCATACGAGTCTTAAACAAATACGGACATATTACGCAAAAGGAATAAGAAGAACATCAAGACACGAAGTTTTTAAAGGCGTCATAATAAATATAAAATCAAATAAGACTCTTAACAGAATAATAAAAATTGCTCCCAAGGGAACCGATAAAATGAAAATCATTAAAAAATGCACGTCAATATGCGTTATTTTCTGTACTTTTTATATACTTGCAATTGTTGCGCATATTCTTGATAAAAATAACCTTTCACTTAATGTAAACCAATATTGCGCTTTAATTCTAACCGGTTGTCTTGTATTTATTTTTGCTGCAGTTTTGGCTGCAAATTATTTCATCGGAAAAAATAAAGATGAAAAACTTCAATTTGTATCAAATTATGAAATTGAAACGTCCGATTTAAAAGAGGCAAATATTCCTGACGGTTTTTTTGAATATCTTGATAAAATTAAAACGGCTTTCAATGCCAAAAAACTTTTTTGTTCAATTTTTAATGACAATATTTTAATTAAAATACCCGTAAAAGAAACAAACGTTTTTCAAATAGGCAGCTTGTTTTATGAACTTACCAAAAAAGAAAATATTGAAGCGTTTTATAAAAAATTTCTTTCAATATTTCTGCTTATAATGCTGATAAAATTTTCAAACGATAAAAACCCGAATTTGGATATATAAAATCATCTTATTGGTGGTTAATGACAGTATTAAAAAATGATATTTTATGATTAAGATTGAAAAACAGACAAAAAATCGGCGCAAATGCAATATAAATGCAAAAATTAAGTCTGTTGCGCTTAATGAATGCGAACAAAAACTATTTGTCCGAATGTTTGTTATGGCTTACGAAACGGCAGCTGAACATGAATGAAGAATATCTGCAAAGACAAACGGATTTAATTCGGGGCAATAACGTTAATGTCGGGAAAACAAATGACATTGTGCAGTTTTTCTATCTTGTCTGCGCAATTGTTTTGATAATTTTATCCGTTTATTTTCTTTCCGATTTTTTTGTCCATGTTTTTATTAAAACCATGCCCAATAAAACACAGGTGAAGCTTGAAAATATAATGTCCGCACCGATGAATAAAGCAGACAGCCCCGTTTTAAAGAAATATTCAAAAGATGTTGAATTTTTAAACAAAATAAAAGAAGAAATAATCCGATCCGATATATCTTTAAGAAACAGAAACAATATTAAAATTTCGGTTATTCTTAATAAAGATATAAATGCGTTTGTTCTTCCGAACGGTTCAATATATTTTACAAGTGCCCTTTTAGATGAAAAACTTTCAAAAGAAGAACTCGCATTTTTATTGGCGCATGAAATAGGGCATTATGCAAAAAGAGACCACCTTCTTGCTCTCGGAAGAAGCATAATGGTGCAGAGCATATTGACCCTATTGTTTTTTGACGGAAATGCCACAATAAATCTTTTTGTAAAGGGTGCTTTCAATTTAAGTTCGCTGAATTATTCAAGAAAAAGCGAGTTTGAAGCTGACAGATATGCGGCAAATACGCTTGTATTATTATACGGAACAAAAGCGGGCGCCGTCAGGTTTATGCAGAGATTAAAAGATATGAAAAACGAACCTCCGTATTTTTATTATTTTTCAACACATCCAATCTGGCAGGAAAGATTGCAATTGTTGAATGCATATTAAAAAGCTCTTATAAAGGGTTTTTAGAGATTAAATTTATCCCTTATATTCAAAACCGAGTTTTTCAAATTCTGCAACCACGGTGCCTTTTTTTGCCCTATATTTGTCTGCAACTTCAGGCATGCCGTTTTCATCTGCTACCTTTATAAGATTATCCAAGTGTGAAAGCTCTATAATATATCTTTGCGGTGAGTTTTTAAAATCGCCTTTATCTACATTGGTAACAAAATCTTCATATAATCGTTCAAATTTTGAAACAATTGTATTTGGTCCGATTTTTTTGTCTGCCATTTTATTTGCGTTTCCGATTCTATTACTATTAACTTTGCCGTCAAACATTATCCAATTATACTCCTTTATTTAATTTTGGTAAAAGTAAGATTTGTAAAAAATTTGTTCATTTGATCTTTTGTTAACACTACGGTTTTATTTGTATGCCACGGGTTTGTAATCCTGAATAAAGTTTCTCCGCCGTCAGACATAAACGGTTCAACCGTGTATGCATGGTTTCCTACTATATCATAAGTTCTGTCTAAAAAGGTCGAATCGCTTATTCCTTTTGTTCCGCCCGTAATTATATATTGGTCCCAGCTTGCAGGATCGTTTATAATTGCGCTTACGTTTTTGTTGTCAAGGATATTGCCGCTTGCCACATTGTATGTGGAATACGCATTCGTATCGGTTAAGCCGAATCGTTTCAGCACATCTTCCATGCGTCCGCCGTTACCCCTTAATGTATTTGCAACAAAACTGGGATCTGCGCCTGAATTTATTAAATTAATTTTACCTTCGAGTTCTTGTATTAATTTTTGGTTATTATATAGTAATGCGTTGTTGTATCTTTGTAATAAATCCGTTGTGCCGTCCGATAAAAGTTCAAGTCCGTATAAATATTCGACCATTTTTATCCCGTCAGCCCCGTCGATAACAAGTTTTTCGCCGCCCACAATTTCTTCTGCATTAATATCGTAATCCATGTATGAATTTGCAACATAATCCGTTATGTTTTTACCTTCTGCTATGGTCAGACCCACTTTGCTGTTTGGTATACTTATGGTTAAGCTGCCGTCTGCATTTTCTGTAAAACATTGAAGAATATTAACTCTTGTCTCCGGAGTCTTCATCATGGCGCTCAATGTGCTTACAAGATAACAGTCTCCTATTTTTTGTTGGAAAGAAGCATATCTGCTTACGGGCGGGAACAATTCCATATATTTTTCTGCAGAAATATTCAATTCTTGCAATGTGCCATCAGCAAGTTTAATTGAAATATTATCTGTGCCGTCTATTCTGCATACATCGCCGACTTGAATAGTTCTTGCCGCAGTTGCGGAATCTGCAAATTTTTGAACAAATATATCTATTTCGTCCGTGCCCGAATCAAAAGCTTCATATAATAAGTCTATGTCTTTTATAAGCTCTGAGTTTACGTTTTGCAAATCCTCGGGTTTAATGCCTTCAAGCCCTTTTGCCGGAAGTTTCCCGTTGCTTGTTAAAATGTTTATTTTGTCGGCAAATTGTATCAGTTCGTCTTCGTTTAATTCAACAAAATCGTTTGTTGAGACGACAAGAAGTTTGCCGTTTCCGTCAAATATATATTCAAAATTGCTGCCGTTTATATCGGTTGCGCTAAAAGATCTTAATCTTCCAAAGTTGTCTATATCTATATTTGTTGCCGTACTCATTATATTTGCGATATTTTCGGAAACATCATTGTTCGCAGATACGAACCCGCCCATATTTTTATGAATTGCGTTTGCAATAGCTGGCATGGTTGTTTGTGCTTCAAGGGTACTGTTTCTTAAAACATCTAATGCCAAATCGTCGCTCAGTCCCGCTTTTTTGAGAGCTCCCAATGCATCTTGCGCATTTTGCGTAAGTGTCGTCATCGCATATCTGTTAACCTGTCCGTTTGTTAACAGGCTGTCATCGAGTTTTGAAGCTATTATATCGGCAAGTTCGTTCCCGCTGTTTCCTTCTGCAAGTGCTCTGTTGACAAGATTGCCAAGATCGGATGCTTCTGCAATGTTTCCTATTCCGGACACCGTATCGCCTGCCGCTCCCAATCCGACATTAAATACCGAACCGATACTTCCGCCCATAAGAGCCGTTTGTCCGAGACCCTCAAGAGTAAAGGTTGTATCTCCGCTTGCAACGCTTGCAAAATATTCACCCGTAGCACCGATGCTGCCGTCAATAAACCCTTCTGCTGCTCTGCCTGCGCTTTTTGTTCCGAAGTTTACCAAAGCATTTTTCATATATTCTTTAAATGTTGTAGAAACCGCCGTTCCGGTTGAATTGCCGCCAAGCATGCTCGTAACCGCCGAGCCCGCCTTAGAAGCAAGCGTACCGGAAAATCCCGTTGCGGCACCAATTAAAGCGTCGCCTGCCGCTTCCTGAAGCGAATAGTTAAAATCGGTTGTGCCGTCTCCGTCTGCGTCATATATACTGTCGATTGTATTCAATCCGACATTGGTGCCGGCACCGACCGCTGCGCCCAAAAGCAAAGAAGCGCCTCCAGTAAACGGTGCCGCTGCAACGGCAGCCGCCGCAACAACGCCCGTGATAACGCCGTTAACGGCTTCTTTTGCCGTATTTTGGGTTGCAACATAATCCTGAATTGATTCCATTGCTTTTGAATTTCCGGTTTGCAGCAGATTTTCGGGACTTTGAGAATATTCTTTTACCATATTTACAACTTCATCAAGGCTGACCTGATTTTCCCCCGCCGTGTCGTTAGCGGTTTCTTGTGTTGTTTCTTCGGGGTTTTTGGCGGAATCGTATGCCAAAAGCTCCGATAAATTTTGAACATTAAAATCTCTGCCCGTTATTGATTTATACATTGCGGCAAAATCAGCGGGGCTTGAACAATCTGCAAGGTTTTGAATCATATCTTTATAATGTTCAACCTGTGTTTGCATTTCCGATTCGCTTGTTCCGAATCCGAATATATCGTTAACAAAGCTTATGCCTTTGCTTATAATACCCTGATTGTTTTTGGCGTTTTCCATATCCGCAAACAATAAATCGGCTTGTTCCGCTAAAATGTTTGTTATATCTTCCGTGGTAACCGTTTCGCCGTTTACCGTGAACGTTCCGTTATCAAGTGCGGAGAATGTATTTAGGGCGTTTAAAGCATTTTGGCTTTCATTATTCATATACGCCTGCAAATTGTCGCCTTCAAGTTCGCTTATCGGTACAACTTGTAATTTGCCCAATTCTTCTTCGCTTAAGCCCTCAAATTCTAAAACGATATTTCCGTTTTCATCAAGCGCAACTTCCTTGCTTCCGTATATTGCCTGATATGCCGCAATTAAATCTTCTTCACTTCCGGATTCAATTGCTTTTTCAAGTAATTCACGTTTTTGTTCAAATGCATCTCTTGCTTCATCGTTTCCGCTTACAAAAATATCGGCTATATCGTCAACTATGCCTTCGCCGTCCTGCGCAGCATTAATTTCGCCCAATTCTTTTGCAAGTTCGGACGTCATTTGTTCTTCCAGCGCTATTCTTGCTTCTTCTTGGGCAATTTGTGTTTGAAGCGCCGTAATTTGTTCGCCGAGTGTTTCTATTTGCTGTTCATCGCCCGCTATAACCGCCGCCGTTGCTTCAAGAACGCCGTTATAATCGTTTTCGGTTTGAACTCTTGTATCACAAAGCCCTTGAACAAAAGTTTCCAGCTCTTCAACAACTTGCGAAACGTCGACAAGATTGCCTTCGGCGTCCGTTAAGTTGCCGTCGGCGTCAACTTTATAGTTGTTCGCTTCCATATATAATTCAAGCGCGCTGTCATATTCATCCGAAGCTTCATCTCTTACGCTGATTGAATCCGCCAAATCTAAAAGCGCATCCGCATATTCCTGATCGGTAACTTCTCTTTGCGCCGTTTTTAATTCATAAAATTCCGTTGCGGCTTCTAAGACGTCTTTCTTTTCTTCTTGAATTTCTTCTTTTTCTTCAAGTTCTCTTTGAGCTTCATCGTCAATTGCTTTTAATCTTTCTTCTTCTCTCTGTTCGTTTTCAAGCTCTCTTTGAGCGGCATCTCTGCCCGCAATTGCATCGCTTAATTTATCGAAAAGAGAAGAAACCCAATTCTTAAATTTTGCCCACAAGCTTTTATCTTCGCTTTTTGAGGCTTGAGCATTATTGTATTCTTTCTGTGCCGCATTAACTTCCGCCTGCTTTTGGTTTCTTATGTTAAATGCTGCCGTAACTTCACCGACCTGTTCGGCATGATTTGCGCTTGTTGTTGCGGCTGTGCTTGAGGCTGCTGCCGTTTCGCTTGCGGCATTACCGTAATCGCAATTAGCATCCGATTGCTCGGATTTTGCCGCAGCTTCTTCCTGTTTTGCATCGCAGTTTGCGGCTTGTTTTTCATCGGCACACCCTTGGCTTTCCGTTACTTCATCATTTGCTTTATCAAGAGTATCTTGGCATTCGTTTTTATTTTCGCTGCACTTATCAAGCTCTTCTGCTGCCGCGTCTGCTTCATTTTGCGCATCGGATACCGCATTTTCCGCTTCGCTTTTTTCAACGGCGGCGTTTGATAGTTCATCTTCTTTTGAAGCAATATCAGAATCTATTGTGCCGAGTGCGGCATTTTTTTCTTCTTCGGTTGAATCATATTCCGTTTGATTTTGTTCTAAATTATTTTCCGCCTGCGTTTTTTCATTTTCAAGAGCTTCCAACTCGCCCTGCATTGTGCCGAGTTCGCCCGAAATTGCGCCCGTATCTTCCGCTATTATGCTTCCCGTGTCATTGTCTTTGTCTGCGGTAAAGCTGTTTGTAATTTCACCCGTTTTTGTGTTTTCGGTTTTGATTGATACGATTTCGTTTTCGCTTGAAACCTCAACCGTATTTTTAATGTCGGGTTCATTTGAATTTTCCGTTACTTTTGTATAGCTTCCGTCTTCATTATGCGTATAGCTTTCGTTTACGACAGCTTCGTTTCTTGCATGGTCAATGTATGTACTTGTTTCGATTTTATTTTCTTCGCTGAATACATCAATTCCGGTTCTTAATTCGCTGTCATACGATGCAACATATTTTCCCGAAGGATATGCGGTAAACGTGTTATTGTCGTTGGTGCTTATTTTATAATTTCCGTTTTCATATATTTCAACGGATTTAATATTTTCAATTCCGCCCGCCTGCTCTAAAATTCCTTCTTTTGTTGATGTTTTTATGGACTCCAATGTACTTGAAATTTCTGCGGCGTCCGTTATAACCGTTTTTTGCGCCGTATCTTCAAGTTTAACGTTTGAAACTATTTCTTCCAATTCTTTTAAGGATTCTTCGCTAAAGCCTTTATTTAAAGCAGCTTGAATGTTTTCCACGGTTTCAACCGAAACGCTTCCGTCCGATAATATTGAAGAAACCTGAAGTGCCAGTTTGGTTTTCAGTTCTTTTAGCTCTTTTTGAGCGGTATATTCTTTCAGTTCTTCTTCGGTTAAATCACCCGTTATATCTTCATCTTTAAAATGGTCGCCGTTCGGCGCATCTGTTTCATCGGTGCCGAAAAGATAATCTCCGTCAATTTCACCGTTTTGAATTGCTTTATCTAAATCGCCGATTGATAACAATTCCTTAATCGATTGCAAGATTAGCCCGAGTGTATTCATAGTTTTTCCATCCATCCTTTCGTTACAAAATATGTAAACGGCAGGAAGGGGCGTAAACTTTAGCTTAGGCATTAATTTGTTAAAAATTGTAAAACGATAAATTAAAATTTAATAATTCTTTTAACGGCTTCATAATGGGGAATATCAAGATTGCAAAAGTTAGCCAATTCGACGAAATCTTTAAATCCCTGTCTTTTTCTTATTCGGTTTTCAATTTTTTTTGCATTCAGTCTTGAAATACCGGGGATTAATTCCAAAATATACCATTTTTCTCTTTTGTTAATATTGATAAAAGGAGTTGATTCTTTTGAATTTTTTATATCCTCTTTTACTTTTTCTATTTTTATTTGAATATTTTGAATCCTTATTTTTTTGTATGCAAAATAAATCAAAACAATAAAGGGAATGCTTATAAGAACGGCAAGCAAATAATCGTATTGTTTTTCAATTAAAAAATAAACAATCAAACAGGAATAAATTGCAATAACCGGACCCATTTTTTCTCCTAAAACGGTTTTGTCTGGGATAATCTGTTTCTTAATTCTCTGAAGCGCATAATATCTTCCTGCGCTTTTGAAGTTTCTTTAAACAATACCTGCGTTGCGGGGTGAACAATAATAATTGCGTCGATATGAACTTCCAAAAAGTCATATTTCCTGGGCGCCGAAGAAGAATTTTTACCCATTAATTCCGCATTCGTAACGGCTAAAAACCTTTTTTCCCTGTCGTTTAAAAGGTCGGTTAATTCACGGTTTGTATTTGTATATTTTGAAACATGAACCGTTCCTTTAATATCGTGGTCTTTGGTTAAAATATATACCTCTATGGGAATGGTATCTTGGTTTTTTGCCATAAAAAACTTTCTCCTTCAATAAAAATCATTATATTACATTTTTTAAAATATGGCTATTTTTTTTGTTTTTTTGTAATAATTATAGGGTATGAAACTTTTTTTAAAGAATAGTTTTTTAATTCTTTTATTTGCATTATATGCACTTTTTCGGCCTGTTTATGCTCAGATTGACACCGAGCCTGTAGAGGCATTCAAAAAAGAAATTTCAAAAAAACACAAACTTCTTAATTTTGAAACAAAAACAATAAGCGCAATTTATCCTTCCGATACGATAAACAGACTCGGTATGAATTACCCCGGATACAGAGGCCCCGGGCAATTGGTCGTATATTATCCCGGATTTGATGAAACAACGGGCACAAACGAATACGGAACCGAAGCGGTTGTTGAAAATGGTACCGTCGTTAAATTAACGGGTGCCGATTCAATCATTCCTTCTAACGGTTTTGTAATCTCGGGGCACGGATCAAGCAAAAAATGGATTAAAGATAATTTGCATATCGGAACCAAAATAAAAGTTGAAGGCAATGTTTTAATTGCATATACAACCGCAGACAGCTATGTTTTTATGGCAAAAGAAAGAATAAAAGAAGCGGAAGAATTTATAAATAACGCTAAAAAAAGCGATGTTAAAACCCCTGAAGACAAAAAAGCCGCATATTATTTAAAAAAGGCAAAATCCGAAGCAAGAAAAGCGGAACATTCAAGAGAAAAAATGAAAAAAGAACATGCGCTCTCGTCCGTTGAATTGTCCAATCTTGCGATTAAATATGCTCTTCCATATATAGAAGATGAATTTAAAGGGGTTTGGCTCAGACCCTCCGAAAGAAATGTTTATGAAATAAGAAAAACTCTTGATAACATTCAAAAAACGGGCATTAAGGAAATATTTTTGGAAACCTATTTCCATGGTTATACAATCTACCCGAGCAAAGTTATGAAAGAATACGGGCTTACCGTTCAAAATCCTAAATTTTTAATGTATGACCCGCTTAAAGCATACATAGATGAAGCTCATAAAAGAGGAATGAAAATTCATATATGGTTTGAATCTTTCTATATAGGAAATACTCCGCCAAGTTATGACGATAAAAGCATACTTTCAAAATACCCTTCCTGGGGAAACAAGAACCTTGCAAACTACGATTCAAAAACATACGTAAGACATAAAACCGAACATAACGGTTATTTTTTGGACCCTGCCAATCCTGAAGTAACAACATTTTTAACCGAACTTATAAATGAAATTGCAAATAAATACGATATAGACGGAATTAATCTTGATTATACAAGATACCCAAATTCCCAAAACAAAGACGTACCGTCTTATAAATATTCAAATTGGGGGTATACCGAATTTGCAAGAAAAGAATTTACGGATTTATACGAAGTAGACCCCGTTGAAATTGAATATGACACAATTATGTGGAATAAATGGGATGAATACAGACGGGAAAAAATCCACAATTATGTCAAACAAATTCATGATGCCCTGAAAGAGCCCGAAATCATTACGGATGAAAACGGAATGATTTATGAAGACAAAAAAGAAAACACAAAAGACATTCTTTTAACTGCGGTAATTTTCCCCAATTATGAAGTATGTCTTGAAACAAAACAGCAAAACTGGGCAAAATGGTCGAGGGAAAATTTGATAGACGGCGTTACGCCTCTGATTTTAACTTCCGATAATGAACTGTTTTATAAAATCTTAAAAGATGTCAAAAACAGGCTTTCAAATAAAACAAAAGTATACACGGGGCTTTTTGTGGGTTTTCTCGAAGCGGAACCCGAAGATTTATTAAGACAGATAAGCGTTTCGAGAAGCTTAAAATCGGAAGGAATTATTCTTTTTGACTGGGCTCATCTTCCCGTAAAATATCAAAATGCGCTCAGGTACAGAGTATTTCTGCCCAAAGGGGCAAAAGCGGCAAAATTAAAGTTTAAATAATTTAAAATCAGGCTTTAAAAACTAAAATAAATTGTGTATAATTATAAGATGATGTTTGAAAAATCGTTCAAGAAGGAAGTTATACTTTAGTTTAGAAACGGAGAAATTCTTATGCACATTCATGTTAATGGCCGAAACGTTGAAATTACTGACGCAATCAAGGCTTATGCCAAAGAAAAGCTTGGTAAGGTTGCGGCGCATTATGACCAAATTCAGGCAATCGACATCATTTTGACGGTGATTAAAAACCCTTCGGTATCGGATTCCCATGTAGCGGAAGTAAACTGCAAAGTTATGGGCGATATGATAAGAGTCGAAGAAAAAGCCGAATCAATGTATGCAAGCATCGACCTCATTTCGGATAAACTTGAAAGACAGGTAAGAAAATATAAAGAAAAAAATCTGAAATCAAAAACAAGTTCTGAATCGATAAGAACCGCTCCGACGACTGAATCTGCCGATGCGGAATAAAATTTAATATTTTAAACGATAAAGCCGCATAATATGCGGCTTTTTTAATTGCCGAAAAATTAAAAAAACTTAACATCTCTAAACCGACCAAATGTAGTATTGTGCCTTGAATTGCTTGATTAAATAATAAAAAGAATATAGATTAAAATTATATAAATCCGCTAAAGTATTTTAAATTTTAGCCGATAACAAAGAGTAGCATGGGGCATATATGTTAAGCATAGATAAGAGTCTACAATTTGAAGGATTGGATAACTTTCTCTACGTTTCAAGCGAGTCGGTTACCAACACAATATTGCTGGTTGATGATGAAATTAACAACCTGCAGTTATTGAAGCGTGCTTTAAGAGGAAAATATAATATCTTAACCGCAAGCCAGGGCGCCGAAGGGCTTGATGTTTTAAAAGAAAATATTGAAAAAATATGCCTTATAATTTCGGATCATAAAATGCCCGTTATGGAAGGAACCGAATTTCTTGAAAAGGCAAATGAAATCGCCCCCGATGTTATTAAAATTTTGCTTACCGGTTTTTCAGATATTGAAATTTTAACCGATGCGGTCAACAAATGTAACTTATTTCAATATATAATGAAACCCTTTGACCCCAATGAACTCATAAACGTTGTTGAAAGCGGAATTGAAAAATATAATCTTTCAAGTTCAAGATCTTTGATGATGAAAGATTTAAGGGAATTATTTTATAAAACAATCAAATCAATTTCTGCGACACTCGACGCTAAAGATGCATACACCCACGGGCACTCAATGAGAGTTACCCTGTATTCCCTTATGCTTGCAAAAACTTTATATCCTGATGATGAAGAGTTTTTGCAAAATATTGAAATTGCAGGATTATTGCATGATGTCGGAAAAATTTCCATTCCGCAAAGAATAATTTGCAAACCCGGAAAATTAACCGATGAAGAGTTTCAAATTATGAAATCTCACCCCGTATGCTCCGAAAAACTTGTTGATAATATAAAACAATTGGGGCAAATCGGCACATGGGTAAAAGCCCACCATGAAAGGTGGGACGGAAGGGGCTACCCCGACGGTCTTAAAGGCGAAGAAATTCCTTTATCTGCAAGAATAGTAGCAATTGCAGACACATATGACGCTATGACCAGTACAAGATCATACAGAAAAGCTCTTGAACATATGGAAGCCATTAATGAAATTGAAAGATGCAAAGGCAGCCAATTTGACCCCGAGCTTGCGCAAAAATTTATTGATATGCAGGATTTGATATTGCAGGCAAAAGAAAATCCCGAAGAATTTTACGCAAAATACAGCGTTTTACAGAAAAAAGTTGCCGAAAATATTCATAATATGTAATTTTTAAACTTTTAACAAAATTTTAATCGTATCTTTTTGTCTGTTTAATTCAAAACCCTTTAGCGCATCTTCAAAAGGGAGAATTTTTGTAATCAACGGTTTTGTATTAATCTTCCCTTTTTCCATAAGTCTTATAACGGGTTCAAATCTTCCGCATCTTGAACCTATGACGGTTATTTCATCTACGACGACACTTGCAAGGTTTAACCCTTCTTTTGCCGCAATCGTGCTTTTTAAAACAAGTATTCCTCTCGGGCGAACCAGACTTAAAGAAGTTTCAAACCCGCCGACGGACCCCGTTGCTTCAATTACGATATCATAAGTTTTAAGTTCGTCTTCTTTAATTTCATCAAGAAGTTTAATTTTGCCGCCAGCATTTTTTGTAATTTGCAATTTTTCGATATGTTTTCCTATATGAACGTAATCTACATTCATTGCGCTCATAACGGTTGAAATACATAAGCCCAATTTTCCGTCGCCAAGTATTGCAACTTTATCCATGGGTTTAATTTGAATTTGTTCGAAAATTTCATAAGCGGCAGCCAGAGGCTCAACAAAAACCGCCGTTTCATCATCGACATTATCGGGAATTAAAACAAGGTTTGAAAAAGGCAGGGTGAAATATTCGCTAAAACACCCGTCTTTATTGAAAATGCCTAAAGTCTGCCTGTTTTTGCAGTGTCTTTGAAGATTATTAAAACAATCTATGCAATTGTTGCACCCGAGGTTAATTTCCCCCGCAACTCTTTTTCCCTTTATGGAAGAATGTTTTTTATCATAAACATCTTCAACAATGCCGACAAATTCATGTCCCAAAACGCCATTATATCCCATATAGCCTTTTGTGATTTCTTCATCCGTGTTGCAGATGCCAAGCATTTTTGGTTTTATTAAAACTTCATTTTCTTTTAATTCGGGTTTTTCATAATCTTCAACAAATTTTAATTCCCGATTAAAAATAACAGCTTTCATTTATGCCTTCAGTGCTCCTTCTTTAATTAACATGTCAACTTCTTCAAGATACCTAACCGCGCTCATTCCCGCAACGGCACCGTCTGAGACTGCGGTTATAACCTGTCTTAAGGGGGTTTTTCTGACGTCCCCCGCCGCAAAAACGCCGACTTCGCTTGTTCTCATATTTTCATCAACCCTTATAAACCCTTTTTCATCCTGAATGATTTGACCGTTTATAAGTTCAACATTCGGCGAAAAACCTATATAAGGGAAAACGCCCTGAATATTTAATTCTTTTTTATCGTCTGTTTTTACGTTTTTATAAATAAGCTTTTCAACCCTTTTTTCTCCTTGAATTTCAAGAGGAATAGAATCAAAAATAAATTCTATTTTATTATTTTCAAATGCTCTTTTTTGAACGATTTTATCCGCGCGGAGTTCGTCTCTTCTGTGCATTATATAAACCTTTTTGGCAAATTTTGTTAAATATATTCCTTCTTCAACGGCAGCATTACCCCCGCCTATTACGACAACTTCTTTATCTTTATAAAAGGCTCCGTCGCAAACGGCGCAGTAGCTGACTCCTTTCCCGAGAAATTCCGCTTCGCCCCTTATACCTAATTTTGCAGATTTTGCACCCGTTGCAACAATAACGGTTCTTGCTTTATATGTATCTTTAAGGGTTTTAATTGTTTTGATATCGGAAATTAAATCTATACTTTGAATTTCTTCATTTGTGAATTTTTGAATGTTAAATTTGTTAATGTGTTCTTCAAATTTTTCGGCAAGCTCCCACCCTTCAATTAAAGGGAAGCCCAGATAATTTTCAATTTCAAGATAATTAACGGGCTGACCGCCTAAAGTGTTGGTATCGATTATTGCAACGTCAATGTTTCCTCTTTTTGCGTATAATGCGGCGCTCATTCCTGCGGGGCCTCCGCCTAAAACGAGGCAGTCAAAAATCTTCTCTCCCATTTGCTTAAATTAATCTCCTGCTATTTTTTGACCGATTACTTTATATTTTACTACATCTTTTGAAATTAAGTTATTGCCCGAATCATATTTTTCTATACTGAATGTATCCGTGCCTTTAAATATGTCCCCATCAAGGATAAATTCGGGCTCTTCAATATGTTTGTATTTATAGCCTTTATGAGTGAATTCTTTTGTTCTTAAAAATTTAAGGCGTTTTCCGTCCAGATTATCGAGCGCATTATCAACCGTAATTGCCGATTTTGCACCCGTCAGACTGTTTTCTAAAAATATGACGTTATTGTGTCCCGATAAGTTCCAAATATCTACGCTCACAGGGTTAAATTTTGCATAATTATTTGATGATTCAATTTTGCTTGTAACATGCCATGTTCCGAAAAACCCCTTAAAAATTTCGTCATAGCTGGTTGAGCCCCTTAAAACTTTAGCATTTATCGGGCAGACAAATAAAAATAAAAAAACGATAAGAATAAAAACTTTTTTCATTAATTTTATTTTAATTATAAAAATATTCTTTTCAAAAGCCCCTGAACGAGCTAATTATAAATTATTAATCATACGGCTTGAATTTATTTCTTTTTTGAAATATGCTTGAATTTGCAATTGGGGAAGCAGTTTTCCCAGACTTCACAATTTAATACATGGCGGGCATCGCCAAGCGGTTAAGGCCTCGGATTGTGGTTCCGATATGCGTGGGTTCGAATCCCACTGTCCGCCCCATTTTTAAATCAGCCTCTTTAAAAAGGAGGCTTTTTTAATAGGACAGTGCGGTTTTATTATTTATTGCTATGCAACATGCAAAGAAAAGCCTAATTCTTTCAATAATTTCCCTATTGTATCCAGCCTCGGTACTCGTTCTCCTTTGAACATTTCGTATAACGCGGCTCTTGTAATTCCCGTTTTTTGTGAAAATTCGCTTATGCTCATACGCGCTTTTATTACTTGTTCCAAAGATTGAAAAAATAAATCATAATCTCCGTCCGTGATAAATTCTTGTATTGCCGCATCCAGATACATTTTTTGATATTCTATATCTTGTAAAACATTGTTCATGTGTTCTTCGTGGGTTATATTTTCGGATTTGATTTTTTCTATATCCATTTTATTTATACCTTTCGTTAAATTCTTGTAAGTATTTTTTCGCAAGTTCAATATCCTTTGATTGTTTTGATTTATTTCCCGCCGATAAAAATATAATTATTACATCGTTATATTCATACGCATATATTCGATAGCCTGCACCTTCAACAAATTTTATTTCGGTCAAATTATCAAATTTTTTGTGTGTACCCAAATTTCCCAATTTTATACGGTCAATTCTTCTGTCTATAATTACCCTGATACTTTTATCCAAAGAATTATACCATTCAAGATACGGGCATTTATTATCAAGCGTTTTATAATAAATAACTTCTTTCATATTTATATTGTATCGAAAAAGATACAGTAAGTCAATTGATAATAAGGCACTGTTTATAAAATGTTGTTATAGTTGTTTTCTGTTGGTATGCATCCTGTTTTTTATTCTTAATATGGATAATAAAACAATTTGTATCTGCAAAATATTAAATTAAACATATATAAATATTACAAAATTTCATTCTGTAACAAAATGTAAAAACGATTTTCAAAACGAAATTTTTAAATTTTCGCCTACCGCCTGGACAAAAGCATATAAAAAAGAGTTTCTTATTAAAAACGATATAAAATTTCAGCATATAAAAATCTGGCAGGACCAGATATTTTTTATAAAATCAATGCTTCTGGCAGATAAAATAAACATTTTGAATGAAAATATTTATTGTTACCAAAAAAAGCGCAAAGGTTCCGTTACCTCAGTTAAAGAAAAAACCGATTTTTCGCCCGTCAATGTCTTTTTTGAAGTTCAAAAATTTACGAATGAAAGAATAATCCTTGATAAATATTTCTTAAAAGCTGCGTTTTGGCTCTCAAAAATGAGAAAAGATTTAAAAAAAGAATATTTTCTTGAATTTAAAAAAGTTCTAAACTATATGAAAAAAAATTATAAAAAAGATTATTACCCGTTTTTTCATCCCGAATGTTTTGATTCCTATTGTCTTTTAAAATTAAAGTATATAACTGCGATAATAAAATCAAAAACCTTTCAATTTTTAAATAAAATGTTAACTTCATAAAGCGGGGGTTTTTAAAATTTTGTTATATTTTCTCTTTTTGAATTTATGCTACAATCATTAAACTAAAAGCTTTTTTTAAGGAGATTTTATGATACTTGTAACGGGCGGAGCAGGATACATAGGAAGCCATATGGCATTGAAGCTTCTTGAAAATAACGAAAAAGTCGTTGTTTTTGATAATTTTTCGACGGGGCACATTGAAACAATCGAAACCCTTATGAAAGAAGGGAAAGACAATTTTGAATTTTTTGAAGGCGACCTTTTAAATTTAAACGATTTAAACGCCCTTTTTAAAGGCAGAAATATTGAAGCGGTTATCCATTTTGCGGCATTTTCCCTTGTCGAAGAATCAACAAAAAACCCCGCAAAATACTATAAAAATAACGTTACGGGTTCAATAAACCTTTTGGATGCAATGCATAAATATAATGTCAATAAAATAGTTTTTTCTTCAACCGCCGCCACATACGGCGAACCCGAAGAAATACCGATAAAAGAAACTTCCCTGCAAAATCCGGTTAATCCTTACGGAACTTCAAAACTCACGGTTGAAAAAATTATGGATGATTACGACAGAGCCTACGGTATAAAATCCGTGCGCCTGAGATATTTTAACGTGGCGGGTGCGGATTCAAAATGCCGTATAGGCGAAAACCATAACCCCGAAACACACCTTATCCCGAATATCTTAAAATCAACTTTTAATAACAAAAAAACATTTAAAATATTCGGCGATAACTATAATACCAAAGACGGCACCTGCGTAAGAGACTATATAAACGTTGAAGATTTAATAAATGCCCACCTTCTTGCGCTTAAATATCTTTTGGCGGGCGGAAAAACGGACTTTTTCAATTTGGGCACAAACGAAGGAAACAGTGTTAAAGAAATTTTTGATTTATGCACAAAAGTAACAAATAAAGAAATTCCGTTTGAAATTGCACAAAAAAGAGCGGGCGACCCTGCGGTTTTAATTGCGGATAATAAAAAAGCAAAAGAAATTTTGGGCTGGAATCCTGAAAAAACTTTATATGACAGTATAAAATCGGCATATATGTGGGAATTAAAACAAAACGAAAGGAATAAAAAATGAAAAAAATAATTTTGGTTTTATTTTTATTTTTTGTAATTCCCTCTATATCTTATGCGCTTGATTTTGATAAAGATTATTATATTTCGCAAATTACCGATAAAAAATATCCTTATAATCATACAGGTTTTTTTGCGGCAATACAAAAACAAGATATCAAAACGGTTGAATTGTTCTTAAAATCGGGTTTTGATCCGAACGCAACTTATATGGGCGTAAATGCCGTAATATATTCAATGATAGATGAACAAGAAGATATTTTGAAACTTGTTTTAAAATACGGTGCTAATCCGAATAAAACCGTTCCCCCTTTAATGGTAACATTTAAAAGAACAAATCCTCTTTTTTATTCGATTACAAAAAATAACCCCGACATGACAAAAATCTTAATAGATTGCGGGGCGGATGTGAATAAACCCCTCGGGTCAAAAACACCTCTTTATTATGCACTTATAAAAAAACACCCCGAACAAATAGAGCTTCTTTTGTCAAACGGCGCAATTACGGATGAAAAAACCGCCAAAAAATTGAAAAAACTCAAAGATGAAAAAATAAAAGCACTTTTTGAAAACCTAAACCCGCCTCAAAATTAATTAATATCTGATAATAATTTCATGGTATAATACCTCTGACAAGCGAATTAGAAAGAGGAAAAAAGTGGCACAGGCAGCAGTAATGATTCAAAACGGGTATTTAAAAAGCGTAATAGACGCCACAAAGGCAAAAAACGCTTCGGAACCCGAATTTATTCAAGCTATGGAAGAAGTTTTATCTACAATAGAGCCCATTGTATCCAAGCATGAAGAAGAATACAAAAAAGAAGGTTTATTGGAAAGACTCGTTGAACCCGAAAGAATTATATCTTTCAGAGTTCCCTGGATTGATGATAAAGGTCAGGTTCAGGTAAACAGAGGATACCGTGTACAATTTAACGGTGCAATAGGACCCTATAAAGGCGGTTTAAGATTTCATCCTTCCGTTAACCAGAGCATTTTAAAATTCTTAGGTTTTGAACAAATCTTTAAAAACGCTCTGACCGGGCTTCCCATAGGCGGCGGCAAAG
Organism: Candidatus Galligastranaerophilus gallistercoris; assembly: GCA_018710795.1. Lineage (GTDB taxonomy): Bacteria > Cyanobacteriota > Vampirovibrionia > Gastranaerophilales > Gastranaerophilaceae > Galligastranaerophilus_A > Galligastranaerophilus_A gallistercoris. The sequence continues at coordinate 27,294 of DVJH01000004.1, forward strand.
GCGGATCGGATTTTGACCCCAAAGGAAAATCAGATAATGAGGTTATGAAATTCTGCCAGAGCTTTATGAACGAACTTCAAAAACATATAGGTCAAGACCTTGATGTTCCCGCAGGCGACATAGGCGTCGGCGCAAGAGAAATAGGATATCTTTTCGGTCAATACAGAAAAATAAGAAACGTATACGAAGCAGGCGTCCTGACGGGTAAAGGGCTTGAATACGGCGGTTCTTTAACCAGAAAAGAAGCAACCGGATACGGGCTTATGTATTTTGTAAGAGAAATGCTTAAAGACCATAATATTGAGCTTAACGGTAAAACCGCAATCATCTCGGGTTCGGGTAACGTTGCGATTTATGCTCTTGAAAAAGCGGAAAAATACGGCGTAAAAGTCCTTGCAATGAGCGATTCAAACGGCTGCATTTATGATAAAAACGGTATCGATCTTGAAACGATAAAAATGATTAAAGAAGTTCAAAGAGGAAGAGTAAAAGATTATCTTAACCACTTCCCCAACGCCGAATATATCGAAAATGACGGTTCGTCGACTCCTCCCGTTTATAAGATTAAAGCGGATATTATTTTGCCCTGTGCAACCCAAAACGATATTAATCTTGAAACGGCTAAAATTCTCGTTGCAAACGGTGCAATAGCGGTAGCCGAAGGCGCAAATATGCCGACTACAACCGAAGCTATTAATTACTTCCAGGAAAATAACGTATTATTTGCCCCCGGAAAAGCTGCAAATGCAGGCGGCGTTGCAACATCGGCATTAGAGATGGTTCAAAATTCAATGAGATTTTTCTGGTCTTATGAAGAAGTTGACCAAAAACTTGATATGATTATGACAAAAATCTTTGCAAGATGTAAAGCCGCAGCTTATGAATACGGCTATAAAGATAACTATGTCGTAGGTGCAAACATTGCCGCATTCAGAAAAGTTGCAAGAGCAATGAGAGCACAGGGAATTATATAATTCTATTCTTTATATTTTAAAGCCCCCTTAATTTAGGGGGCTTTAATTTTTTATTCCGCTTTTTTCAACAAGGCGTCATTTTTAATATCGGCTATAAAATAAGGAATTTCTTTATCTTTTTCTTTCAAAATTAAAACAAACGGTTTTGAAAAATCAAAATTTCTTATTTCTTCTACGGGTACCAAATTCATTTTCATAATTAAAGCCGCTTCCGATTTTAAGCTTCCGCCTTTATTATCAAGGTTGAATTTAACGGTTTGAATGGCGCCTTGAATTTCAAAATTCGTTCCTTTTATTTTCTTATTGCAAAGTTCATCATAATTAAACATTTCATCTATTTTAATAAAAGGAACCTTTAATCTGTCATTTTTATCAAAGTTTTTATCTCCGTCAAATTTCTCCGTTTTTTTATTAACATCGTATATGTATTTTTCTAAACTTTTATTGTCGTCCGTTCTGTATAAAATAACCTCATCATCTCCTTTTGTGATTAATTTAACCGCATAATCATTGTTTGAATTATAGAATAAAACACTAAGGTTATCTTTTAATTCTCTTGCTTCATCTTCCGTTTTAACGCCGAAATATTCAACGTTTTCTTTTGAATTGTTAAAATTACCGTCTGCAAGTTTTACGAATTCTTTTAAATATTCAAAATCTTTCTTCAGCATTGCATAAACAACAAGAGATTTTGAATCCCAGTTGATATTATCAAGTATATCGCTTGTTTCATTGAATTTTTCTTTTATTCCGTCTTCAATTTCTTTTTTTAATGCGGGCGTTGCAATGCCTTTATTTTTATAATAAGACTCATCTGATATATCGGCTGTCGTAAAACCTTCTTTGTTCAATTTTTCTGCCAGTTTTGATTTTCCGCCTTCAAATTTCACGGGTGCTTTTATAATGTCATTTTTAAAATCGTTCCAAACCAATTGAAACGTTCCGACCCAGACTCTGTTTTTACCGATTTCATTTACCGGCGCAAAATTTGCCTCGTTCAACGTTCTTGTATCCTTATCCTGTGTAAACCATAAAAATGCGTCTGCTCTGTTTTGCATAAATAAAAATATCCCAAACGCCGCAAAAAGACCCAAGGCATATCCGATACTTCTTTTAAAATTCATCTTTTTCTCCTTTATATATTTTTCTTTACTATGATAATTGAGTTTTTGGGATTTTTCATTACTTCTTTTAAACTAATTTTTTTAATCGCTCTGATTTCGTATAAATTTAATTTTTCAATAATATCAACGGATGCAATTGACAGCTTATAATCTTTTGTAAAATCTCTTGTAATAATATCAATAACGGGTTTTTGAAGCTTTATTTCCGCTTCGAGTCTTGTCCAAAATTCATAAAAACTTTCTTTGTCATTGCAAGTTATGCCGTAATAATCGGAAAGTTTTTCAAAATTTCTTTCTTTTTTTTCTTCTATATCAACGCCGATTGAACAATTGTTAAAGCCGATTAAAACAATGTCGTTTGAATGAGAAACGCTAAAATAAATTTCATCATTTTTTAATTTCGGTTTTTTATTTTCATAACAAATTTCAAATTCTTTAATTTTATAAAAATTACTTAAAACAAATTCAAGAAGAAACATCGAAATCGAATGCTCAAGCATCCTTTTTTTTGAGCCGAGCTCCTTTTTTTTAAAATAATCAAGTTCGCCCGTATCGATATTTTCTGTGAAATTGCCGATACTTAAATAAAAAACGTCCATAAAATAATTTTAAATTAGCTTTTATAAAAAGCAACAGTTTTATAAACTTGTTTTTTTATTCAAAGCAATTTCTTTTTTTAAATCCTCAATGAATTCCTTTCTGTATAAAAATCCCAAATGCGAGCCTTTATCAATCAAAACCATTTTATTTCCCGCATAGCTTTTTAATTTTTTCAATTGTTCCAAATTAACCAGATAATCATCCATGGAATGATAAATTTTATATTTATTGCTCTTTTTTAAAAAATCCGCAATTTTATAAAGGCTTGTATCAAATGAAAAATTTTTGTTCATATCCATATAACGGGCAAGATATTTTTTTGTATAATCATCATAATTCATTGAATTTATCTTTTTATAGATATCGCTCTTTTTTGAATTTGAACACCCCTCAAGCGTATAAATTAAGTCTGACAGTTTTTGATGCATAACAAAGCTTGTTATGATTTTTGCTTCGTTTTCATTAAAAGGAAGCTGTTCTATTTGTAAATCATTATCTTCTTTTGCTTCAAGCGTGCTTAGAATTTTTGCCGCTGCAAGCGCCGTTTTTTCTTTCAAATTGTCGGGGTTTCTCTCCCATGTATTTGCGTTTTCGTCTACGACCCGAAGCGCAAACGTAAGTTCAATCGGCGGATTTACGGAGATAAATTTTGAAATATTTATAAAATTGTCTTCCTCCTCTTCTTTTGCGAGAAATAACGTGCTCATGGCTCCGTATGACGTTCCTATGACAATTTTATCCTTAAACTTGCATTTATATTTTTCTTGAAGAAAATCAACGGCTTTTTTAGTTGTTTGTTTTAAGTAAACAATGTCTTTTTCGGGAATTCCGGGGTAAAAATCTTCGGGCATGCTTTTTACGAAACTAAAGTTAAATGCGCTGGGCTGAATAATAACGGAATATCCTTCATCATAAAACAACTTTGCAAACATTACGCTGTGATGAGAATAAACCCCTTCTCCTATTGAGGGAAATATTATTGCAACGGGAGAATTTTTATCTTTTTGCATAATATATCTGAATTTACACTTATCTTTATCTTTGGTAATTTCAATTGATGAAGTTTTAATTCTGTTTTGAAAGCTTCTGTTCCAAATTGATGTTTCCATCCAGATTGATTTTGTGGCATCTTCAATTTCGAATAAAACCGTTCTCATAGCGTCAATTACGGGGTGCTGAGGGTTAAAATCTTTTAAAATAATATCGGGAATAAGCCCTCCGTCGTATAATACATTGTCTTTAACGGCGCTTCCTTTAATTGTTTCATCCTCCAAAACAAAATTGCCGTCCGTTATTTTGATTTCATCATCTATCAGGCTTTTATCATATTTAACGGGAAGAATGCCGTCAAACTTTTGCGCATAAATTAAGTTTTTATTGTAGTTTTTAAATTTTATGTCTTGTTTTTCAAGTATTTCTTTTTTGTTCAGATTGTTTTCATTTATATAACATTGAACGCCGTACATTTTCTTTGCTATATCATACGGGTCTGCATATGTTGTTTCAACGGTTTTGCTCAAAGGCTGGATTAGTGCTGCATTGTTAACGGTAAAACCCGCTTTGACTGCCGCAATAATTAACGAGCCCATATACGAACTCGGATCCAGCCCCGCATCAAGCGCTTTTCCGAACAGCCCTCTTACGGTTGTCGAAGATAACACGGGTGCAACTATATACGGTCCTTTTTTAATTTTTAAAGAACTAAGCGCCTGTTCCATATCTTCATTGTTCGGGTAAAGTTTAAAAAACCTTTTTGCCGGATCAAACATTCCGCCCAATCCGATTGTGGAATTGGTTAAAAATCTTGCCGTCTCAATTCCGGCTTCTCTGAAATCTCTTTGAATAAGGTTTGAAACCAATCTTCTCGGGTATAAAACGTTGTCATAAACCGATTTAATTCTCTGTATTCCGTATTTTGGCACAATAGATGTCCAAATGACGGTAACGGGGCGGATTGCATATTTATTTAACGCCCCGTTAAATAAAAACATTTTTCTGTTAAAATTTTCAAATTTATCTTCCCCGAGATAATAATAAGCATAATCAGGATATTTTACACTTTCATTTGCATACGTGTGAATTAAAAAGCTGTTTAAACAAAATAAAACAACAATTGTTTTGAATATAATTTTTTTCATCCTGAACCTTTTATTTGATTGCCGGTTTTATTTTTTTCTCATAAAATGCAAAATACATTGCACTAAAAGCTATTTTTTCGTGCAGGATAAAAAGTTTTAAAACTTTAAAATTAAAAAAAATTTTTTTCGCGTTTTATATAAAAGTCATAAAAAAGGATAAAAAAACCATGCAAATTTCAAAAATAAACGCTTTTAATAACAATATTTATGCTCAAAGAAAAATAAACAAAACAAATAATCAAACCCGAACTCTAAACACGGATAAAACATTATCACCGGTCTCGTTTTCGGGAAGTATTTATTATTTTAACAATTCGAGCGATCAGGAGACATTTTTAAAACAAAACGGAAGATTGAAATTTGATAAAGCTTATAAAAATTCTCTTTTCTATAACGGCAGCATAGTTTCGGGTACAAACTCCTCTAAAACGGAGAGTGTTTATAAAAACGGCGAAAAAACGGCTGTTAAAACGATGTGGCAGGAAGGCCCCCAAAGTTCGATTTCCTCAATATTATTTACGGAAAAAAGAACAATGGAGCATGATAACGGCTCAAAAACCATTGAATGGTATGATGAAAATTCAAATGCCCTATACGTTGAAGATTATAATTGCGACGGCGATTTAAGCGAAACCTATCTTTATGTTTATAAAAAGAATAATAAAAAACCGAAACAATCTTTCGGAATGCATGAAATAAAACCCTATAACATTGATACAACGGCTAAACCTTTAATATATATCGAAAGACATCTTGATAAAAGAAACGGTAATGCGCTTCGCGAAACAACGGAACTTGACGGTGAAAAGCAACGGGAATGCGGCTATAAAACAAGAATGATTGATTTTGCTTTGAGTGGAGATAAAGAAACCGAAACATATCTTGATTTTGTCGATAAACAACATAAAATGACATCCGATTCAAAGACCGTAACTTACAGAAATAATAAACCCGTAAAATCGGTTCAGGAAAATTGCAGATATTATACGGATGACGGTTTTGAAATTCCTTATGCGGAATGTAAGGAAAGAATTGCGGTCAATAAAAAAGAAAGCGGCACTGTCGTAACGGAAAAAAGATACTTTATAACCGATTATACCCAAGGGCTTAACCCTATAAGAAAGTTTGCATTTACCCAAAAACCGAATACGATAAGACAAACAAAATATTTCCCCTCGGAAGATAAGGCGGGGATTATCTACTTTGACGGCGACACAAAAAAACCATATGCCTGCGAAATATATGACAGCTTGGACGATGAACTTCCGACGGATATATTAAATTTTGACGACGGGTTCCATATTGAAATTCAAAATAATATCAGAAACCTTGTATCACTCCGCTACTTCAAGGGCGAAAATGATGAAAAAATGATTGCAATGGGAGGTTTTAGAGTCCATGAGGGTAAATATACCCCGTGGCAATTTGAAACTTATGATACGGCTGATTCCATAGAGCAAACGGATAAACCGAGAAAAACATCAATTATAAGGTTCGGCAAAAACGATACAAAAATAATAACTTATATAAATCCCGACAATTCAATAAGCAGAAGTGAAAAATATTTTGGCGACGAATTATATGCATCTGCAATATATGAAAACGGCAAAATGACAAAACAGGAAATCACCCCCTATTTTGACCCTAAAAGAGTTATTGAATATAAAGATGATAATGAAGACGTTGAATATACATATTACGGAAAATCCGATTCAATTGCTTCAAAAACTTTTTATAAAGATAAACTTGCACAAAAAAGAATTTATTATGATGAATCGGGTAAACAAACCGAAACCGAATTGTTCAAAGACGGAATTTTAATTTCATCGCAAGAAGAACCGTTTAAGGAAGAAGTAAGGTTAAACGAAGCCGATTTCAGCACAAATTCACTTTTATAAAAAAGCAAAAATTCTCATTTTGGCGTTTATATGGTAATATAATTTTTATTATAAAAAGGTATATCGGTTTTGAAAAAGATAATTTCGGCAAAAGAAGCGGCATCGTTTGTAAAAGATAATTCAACCCTTATGGTCGGGGGCTTTTTGGATTGCGGCGCACCGGATAAGCTTGTTGATGCGCTTGTGGAAACTGACGTTAAAAATCTTACATTGATTTGTAACGATACAACATACCCTAATGTCGACAAAGGAAAACTCGTTGAAGGAGACAAGGTTAAAAAAGTTATTGCAAGCCATATCGGAACAAATCCCATAACGGGAAAAAGAATGATGAATAAAGAAATTGAAGTTGAAATTCTTCCGATGGGAACGTTTGTTGAAAAAATAAGGGCATTCGGCGCAGGTTTAGGCGGCATTTTAACTCCGACGGGTGTCGGCACCGTTTTGGAAGAAGGAAAACAAACTTTTGAGATAAAAGGTAAAAAATTTATTTTTGAAGAACCTTTAGGTGCCGATGTTGCTTTTATATACGGTACAAAAGTCGATAAATTCGGAAATGTTTCATATTTCGGAACAACAAGAAATTTTAACACGACAATGGCAATGGCAGCCGATACCGTTATTGTTCAGGCCGATGAAATCGTAGATTGCCTTGACCCGAATGAAGTTGTAATACCGGGGATTTTTATTGATTACATAGTGAAAAACGGAGAAGAATAAATGACAACTGCCTGTGAAACCGTTTTATCAAAAGAAAAAATAAGAGAAATCATATCAAAGCGTGTCGTAAAAGAATTTAAAGACGGCGATGTCATAACGCTCGGAATCGGTCTTCCGAATGAGGCCGCAAATTATATTCCCTCCGACATTAACGTAATAATCCATTCGGAAAACGGAGTATTGGGGATTGGAAAAAGAGCTGAAGGCGAATATGAAGATAAAAGAATAATTAACTCCGGCGGCGCCCCGATGCACATTAAAAGAGGTGCCAGCTTTTTTGATTCTCAAATGGCATTTATGATGATGAGAGGCGGGCATATTGATGCAACCGTTCTGGGTGCTCTGCAGGTTGATGAAGAAGGAAGCCTTGCAAGCTGGCAGATTCCGAATAAATTTGTCCCCGGTATCGGCGGCTCGATGGATTTGGTTGTCGGAGCCAAAAAAGTCATTATTGCAATGGAACATTTATCAAAAGGCGAAATTAAAATAGTAAAAAAATGCACTCTGCCTTTGACTGCCTATAGAGAAGTGGATATGATAATAACCGAAAGATGTGTTTTAAAAGTTGAAAATCATAAGCTTGTTTTAATTGAATTAAATCCAATGTATTCAATTGATGAAATTAAACGTTCAATTCAGGCGGATTTTACAATCAGCCCCGATTTAAAATTAATGGAAGTTTAATTTAAATATTTTGTCAAAATAAGCTTTTTTAGCGCCTTGGCATTAATTGCATCCGGTTCAATTTCAATTATTTTATCCAGATATTCTATCGCTTCATTGTATTTTGCAAGCTTTTTTAACCCTGCCGCCATTGCAAACATGGCATCAACAAATTTATTATCAAGTTCAATCGCTTTTTTTAAATCTTCAATTGCATTTTCAATTTTCGGGTTTATTATATCTTTTCTCGATAAAATTATTTTTGCTCTGTTGTAATATGCATCCGTCATTTTGGGATTTATTTGAATTGCTTTGGTATAATCCATCATCGCCTCATCCCAGTTTTCCTTTGCCTGATAGCAGGCGGCTCTGTAAAAATAAGAAATTTCAAAATCATTTTTTAATTTTATCGATTTATTTATAAATTCGATTGCTTCATTGTATTTGCCTTCATAAAAAGCATTAATGCCTTCATCTAAATAAAATTTATATTGAAA
>DVJH01000039.1 GCA_018710795.1 Candidatus Galligastranaerophilus gallistercoris
TGCTTGACCTTGGTCAAGAAGTTTTCTGAACATTTCAACACCGGTTACGGTTGTTTTCTTTGTTTCGCCAAAACCAACGATTTCAACTTCATCGCCGACTTTAACGACGCCGCGTTCAACTCTTCCTGTTGCAACGGTTCCGCGGCCCGTAATAGAAAATACGTCTTCAACGGGCATAAGGAAAGGTTTATCTAAATCACGAACGGGTGTAGGAATGTAGCTGTCAATAGCATCCATTAATTCCCAGATTTTATCAACCCATTTGTCTTGTCCTCTTTGAATTGAGGGGTTAGCTTGAACGGCTTCCAAAGCTTTAAGAGCCGAACCTCTGATGAAAGGAATGTTGTCGCCGTCGAATTCGTAAGAAGATAACATTTCTCTTACTTCCATTTCAACGAGGTCTAACAATTCTTCATCATCAACCATATCGCATTTGTTCATAAATACAACTAATTTAGGAACACCAACCTGACGAGCAAGGAGGATGTGTTCTCTTGTCTGAGGCATTGCACCGTCTGTAGCGGCAACAACAAGGATTGCACCGTCCATTTGAGCGGCACCCGTAATCATGTTTTTAACATAGTCGGCGTGGCCCGGGCAGTCAACGTGTGCATAGTGTCTTGTAGCTGTTTCGTATTCAACGTGTGCTGTTGAAATCGTAATACCGCGTGCTTTTTCTTCGGGAGCAGCGTCGATTTCGTCAAACTTTTTAGCTTCTGCCTGACCTGCTGCAGCCATTGTACCCGTAATTGCTGCCGTCAAGGTCGTTTTACCGTGGTCAACGTGGCCGATGGTACCGACGTTAACGTGCGGCTTGGTTCTTTCAAATTTTTCTCTTGCCATAAGATTTTCTCCTTTGTTTGTATTTTAGGGTTTGATTATTTTTAAATTAAATTTGGGCAGGGGTGGATTCGAACCACCGTAGACTCACGTCAACAGATTTACAGTCTGCCCCCTTTAGCCACTCGGGCACCTACCCATATGTTTTATTTTGATTAAATTTGCCCATGACGAGACTTGAACTCGTGACCTCTCCCTTACCAAGGGAGTGCGCTACCACTGCGCCACATGGGCATATTCTTTGATTTGCAGCTTATGCCGTGTTCAGGTTCTTATCCACGCCAAAAGGCATGCTCTAATCTCCATTTCAATGTACGTTTGGAAAGCTCTAAAAAGCCGATGATGGGATTCGAACCCGCAACCTACGGTTTACAAAACCGTTGCTCTACCATTGAGCTACATCGGCAATTTATTGACATTACTAACATGTTATGAAAGACAAGAAAAACTGTCAAGAGTTTCTTATCTTTTTGCCAAATAATATACATCAAATTATATATTTTACAATAGTTCTGTCTGTTGTATAATTTGATAAGTTGAGAGTGCACTTATTTTAAACATTTTGGTGGCAGATGCGCATTATCCAAACAGTAAATGATACAATACGTCTTTTATTTAACCCGAAAACAGAAGTTTTCACAATCGGTGATTTTCTGCTCGTAAGAGATTGTGATGAAAATTTTCTTGCTCAGGTTGTCGAAGTTTATGATGATAAATTTGATCAGGAAGCAAATGTTGCCAAAATTAAACTCATATATAGAATCGTAAACGGAAACGAAATTGTTCATTACGACAATTATACGCCTTCCCGTGAATGTGAAGTCGCAAAAATACGCCAAAAAGAAATTGAAAAATGCATAAATCTCAACAAAAAAACGATTACAATCGGCACATCTTCAAGAACAAAAGAAAAAATGGAATTAAACACGGACTTTTTTGATAATAACTGTGTTATTTTTGCCGATAAATTCGAACAAACAAACCGGATTTTTGAAAACCTTGCCCCCAGGCTCTCGACGTATAAAAATGTATTAATTCTTGATTTTTCGGGAAGCTGCATTGTTGATAATGCAAAAACGTTTGTTGCGGGCGAAAATTTCAGGCTTCCCCTGTCATCGGATACCATTGATTATATCAGACAAAAAACTCTCATGAGAGCAAAGCTTGAAACACAGGTGGTTTTAGGCGATGTATTTGAAGAGGTTAAAAAATTTCTTATAACATCCGATGAAAATTACATTCCCTTCAACAGATTTATTAAAGTTATTCAATCCCAATGCAGGCAAACGCCTTCGGTTGAACTTCTGGTTCTTATAAGCTGGCTTAAAAAATATGCGCAGGCCGGGCTTTTTGCAAAAACAAAAAGAGAATTTGAAACATTCTTTAAATCTCTTCAAAAAGAAAAAATTACAAAGCTTGATATGTCAAACATTAAAACCGATTGGCAGAAAGAAATCGTCGAATATATAGTAAACAAAATAAACGACAATATTTTTCTTTTTATCAGGCTTAATGATAACAACATAAATAATGACATTATAAATACGCTCTATTTAAAAAAGAAAAATATCTCTTTTATTCCGAGTTTTGCATACGGATATAAAAAATCTTCCTATGTAATGGAATTTGCTCAAAACTACATTTTAATGCCCACGTTAAACCCTAAAAGAGATTTTAACCATGCCGCTTTTCAGATTCAATCCTTAAATAAAGAATCATATATGCTCTTTGGCGAAGATACGAAAGACTTTATCTTTACTCTTGAAAACGAAACACCGGTTAAAAAACATAAACCCGATGACGACGATGAAAAAGACAAAGTGTTTATTTCATTAAATCTTCAGCTTGAAGATATGACATCTCTTGAATTAAGACCGAATAATTTTGAAATAAAACAGGCTGAACCGAGAAAAAAACGTCTCCGCGAGGAAATCAGCCTGTCTGATGTTCTCTCTGAAACAAATGATACCGAAGAAGAAGTATCGGAAAACGGAGAAGAAACGGTTTCCTACAGTCAGGTTTTAAATTCTGAAAATATAGGCGAAATGCCCGATTTGCCCGATGAAAATTTAAACGAAATTCAAACCGGAGAAAATAATGAAGATTTCATTATGGAAGATGAACTTGATTATTTTGAACCTTCAAAAGAAACTGAAGCTTCTGTTTCGGAAAACGAACCCATAGATAATAATGAAACGGAAACAGGTGAAAATATTGAAGAAATAAGCCCTGAAATCGAAAAAGAAGAAAATAAAACAATTGAACGTGAAGCGGATGAAATTCTAAATAAAACGGATGAAAAAGAGCAGCAGGAATCAATAGCCGAATACTCTGAAGACAAAGCTCCGATTGAACCTGAAGTTGTTGATGAAGTATTTAAGGAAGATATTGAAGAAATTTCAAATAAACCCGTTGTTGAAGCGGAAATTTCGGAAGATGAAATCTTAGATAAAACACCCGAAAATAAAATGCCCGAAATAAAACAAACGGATTCAAATGTTGATTCCGCCGTAAAAATAAAAGAAGATGATGCAATAAACGTTGTCGGCGGCGAACTTATAGAATTTGCCAAAACGCAGGAAAATATTTATCCGGTTGAAATCGAAGAAGAAGCCGAAAAAATTAATGAAGAATTAATTGATGAAGATATCCTTGATGCCATAGATGAAGAAAACGGGAAAAATTCTCCCGCCGCAGGAATCGAAGAAACGAAAGATACCGTTTCAACCATAATTGATGAAGTTGTGCAGGAAAAAATCGAAGACAAATTAAAAAGCGATGAAACCGTAAACAAGCTTGACAAATTAAACAACGAAAGCTTAAATGAAGCTTCTTTAATCGATGAAGCCGAGCAAAAAGCAAACGATGAAATCGAAGCTAAATTTGAAGCCATTATGAATGAAGCCAAAGAAGAAGGCGCGCTGAATTCTTCTCTTCAGATAAACGAAAATGTCTCCATTGATTTGGAAAAAATCAAAAAAGACATTAAAACACCGGAGAAAAAGCTCCCCGTTTTTGACGACGAAAAAGAAGAAACGGAAAATATACCTTCTGTTGGTTTTAAGGAAGGCGAAAAAGTTTCTCATGAAAAATACGGCACGGGTACAATTTTAAAAGTTATTAAATATTCAAACAGATGTTTATTGCAAATCGAATTTCCCGAAATCGGAAAAAGGTTATTGGACCCCAAAATTGCAAAGCTTCAAATAGCCGAAGAAGTATAAAACCTTAATTTCTTTTCGATACAACGCTTAAGATGATTTAATAATAATTTTTTAATGCCTTTATTGTCAAATTAAAATTGAAATTTAATTCAAAAAGCCTAGATTAAAATTTTAACAACCGCTTTTTTTACGGGTTCGTTTTCATCCGAATAATTTATACAGGGCGAATGAATGTCATCGGGATATAAAACGATAAATTTCCCTTTTTCAAGATATGACACATTTAAGGGTTTTTTCGGGTTTTTGTAAAATTCTATATCTCTTTTTTCGTCATATTGCTCTAAAACCTCTAAATTATTATTATCGGTCGTATAAACCCTTTCTTTTCCTTTGATTACAAATTGAATATCAATATGTTTTTTGTGCCCTTCAAGTTTTATTAAATTTTTGTCTTTTGTATTGTATTCTTCAATATTAACGTATGCTCCGTCCGTTATATCATATCGCCCCGGGGCAGTTTCAGGGTCAAGATTTAAAATAAATGTTTTGATTTTTTCATCTATATTATATAAATTTATATTTTTAAATTCATCAAATATCATTTTTCGCCTTCTATATTTTGTGCAGCCCGAGTTCATTTAATAATTTTGCGTCATGTTCTTTTGTGGCACCTGCGGTTGTAAGATAATTTCCGACAATAAGAGCGTTAATTCCCGCATATAAACCTAATTTTTGGTATTCATCCGAAAACCTTGTCGTTCTTCCGCCTGCGTATCTTAAATAAACATCGGGAAGAATAATTCTGAAAATGCAGATTGTTTTTAAGATTTCTTCTTCATCTATTTTATCTTCATAGTTTTCTAAAGGTGTTCCTTTTATGGGGTTTAAAAAGTTAATCGGAACGGATTTCGGCTTTAATTCTTTTAGGGTAAGGGCCATATTTATTCTATCAACCCTGTCTTCCCCCATTCCTATAATAACGCCCGTGCAGTTTGTCATTCCGCATTTTTCGGCGAGTTTTACCGTGTTAATTCTGTCTTGAAATTTATGCGTAGTGCAGATTTTATCATAATAATTTTCGCTTGTATTAATGTTGTGGTTATATCTGTCGCAGCCCGCTTCTTTAATTTTTTTCATCTGTTCTTCATCCAAAAGCCCGAGACATGCGCAGCATTTCAACCCTTCAATATTTGCAACCGTTTTTATCATCTCTAATACGGTTTCAAAATCTCTGCCCGATAATTTTCTTCCCGATGTTACGATTGCAAATCTGGTGGCGCCCCTTTCTTTTGCCGAAATTGCAGCCTTTTTAACTTCTTCAACGCTTAACATCGGGTGAATTTCAATATTTGCATGGTTGTGAATGCTTTGAGAACAGTATTTGCAATTTTCAGAGCACGCACCCGTTTTTGCACTTATAATAGAACAAAATTCAACACTGCCCTTAAAGTTTTCTTTAGTAATTTTATGTGCAATTTCAACAAGCTCTTTTGTATCTTTTTCATACAATTTTAAATATTCATTAACCGCATCCGACATAAAGCTTCCTTTTAAAACTTTTTGTTAAAGTTTAGCATAAAAAAATCAGTTTTTCTTAAATATGATAAATTTCTCTTTTCCGCTTTTATATTTTTTAACGGCCCTGTAATTGTTTTTCGTAAAATCGCATAACTTAAAAGCATAGCTGTTGCAGATTTCATCATATCCGTAGTCATTCATTTTTGTATTTAAAAATACGATGTAATCGGGCGGATTGTCTTTATAATATTTTGTTATTGTTTCATCGCCAAAACCTTCTGCATATAAGGGTATTAAAGAATTATAAAACCCTGCGGTTTTTGTCTCGTTTTTGCCGAGAAAATTAATGTTTAATCCTTCGGGAAAGATCATAACGTACGAATTGTTTTCAATTCCGTTTATAAATTTTATAAGTTCATTTGTCAGCTCTGCCGATTCTTTTCTTGTTTTTATTCTTCCTCTGTCCGTTAAAATTTCCGTATTTTGTATATTAATGCCCTGTATGTTAATCGTAAGGAAATTTAAGCTCATCATAATTAAAACAATTCCGCAGGCTTTATTTAAAGAGGGTGTGAAATTATTTTTCACAAAAATAAAAAATGATATAAATATACTCCCCGCATAATACAATCCGTAATTAACATGGGATAAACCCCATAAGGACTTTATTCCCGTAAGCAGAGCGCTTAAAATCAGGATATTTTCTTTGAAATTGTTTTTTTTGAACCCGAAAATTAAAAACAAAAGAACCGCAAAAGTTAAAAATAAATATGACGTTTCACAGGTGTTAAAATATGTAAATAAACACCCGAAAACAATTACGATAACCCCGAAGATTTTTAACAAAACATTTTTTTTATTTTTTAAAATGAGCCCGGAATAAATAATCAAAACAAAAATCAGGTCAAAAATAATATCTCTTATCCAATTGCCCCAGAGCCTTTTTGTGTAATATACACCCTGTTTTGAATAAAAAACATCAAGCGCATTTGTATTTGTAAAAGAGGCAATCATTTTAAAAGATTGAATTAAATCTTCAATTTTTAAGCCCCCGATAAATAAAAATAAAAAGGGAAATAAAGCCGAAATTAAGGTAATTCCCGATGATTTTAAAATAAGTTTTATATCTTTTGTTTTAAAAAGAACAATTAAAAAAGGAATTAAATATAAAATAAAATCATATTTGCAAACCAGACAAAGCCCGCAAAACAGGCTTGATACATAAAGGTTTTTATTTTTTTTATCTTCAATAAATTGAATTAAAAAATAAACGGAAATAAGGAAAAATAAAAGTCCGTATGTAACGGCATAAGAATAAGGAAGGGTAAAATTAAAAATCCGAACCGCAAGACACCCCGTTATAATGACGAAAAGCGAAATTGCAAAAGAAATAAAATCCGATAAGAATTTTTTTGCAATTAAATATGTAAAAGCAACGGTTAAAATTGCGCAGGAAGCGCCTAAAAAATAAAGAGTATCAAGCTTTGCGCCAAGAATTTTATAAAAAAAAGCATTTATCAGATATGACAGAGGTCCGTATATACAAAAAATATCTTTATATAAAACTTTTCCTCTGATAATTTCCAGGGGATAATACATTTCTCTTCCGACATCAATATAAATATTTGCATAATGCCCGATTGAAAGAAAAAGACAGATAATGCTTAAAAATATTAATAATAAAAGGTTTTTATTCCGTTTTATAAACTCCATTTTTAAAATCTAGCAGATAGAAAATTAAAACGCAAATTAAAATTGTAAATATTTGTAAAAATTATTTTTGTAAAACCTAAACATTTTGCCCCCATTTGCCGATGACACAATTAACTAAGTTAAGGAAGGAAAACGGAAAGGTTTATTAAAATGGCAAATTTGATTGACGCATTAAATAATGCCGGAGTAAGTATTTCATCGGTGCAAAGCAGTACCCCTGCGACTTCGCAGCCGACTCAATCAACCCCGCAAACAGGAGGTTCAACTCCGCAAGGATCATCCGATGACAGCTATGTAGATTCAACCGGGCTTGTGGATGATACCGGTTATGATGCTGAAGAAGCTGCAAGACAGGAAAGGCAAGATGCGTATGATGCCGCAAAAGAAACCTTGAAACAGGCAATTGCAAACGCAGACCCTGAAACAATGTCGTCTGCGGACGGCGACGCGCTTGCAAGCGCTCTTTCCGAATTAAGAGCTCTTGATACATCAGGAGTTACAACTGACGGCGCCATTGAAGGCGAAGCGGAAAATCAACAGACAGAGGCCGAAAATTATATTTATATGAATCAAGAGGAATACAATGCTATTCTGAATCAAATTGAAGGCTTGAGCCAAAGCTCCACAACCGATATTAATACGTTTTATGACGTCGCGGCGCAATATAATGATGCGGTTGCCGCCTATGCAGATTATAAAGCCGGAACAAACACGGAATTCGTTCAAGATGAAGCAAATTTTGTTATGTTGACGGAATCCGATCAGCAAAAAATGATGGAAGCCCTTGCGACTTCAATGAGCCAATCAATGTCAAATAACGTTAATGAAATATATCAAAGTGATGATTATAAAATCTTAACGGGCGAAATCCCCGCAACGGATGAAGAAAAACAGCAGGCAAGAGCAAACTTTACCGCAAGAAAAGAAAGCATATCCGAAGCGGGCACGGCATTTAGCGAACTCGGACTTCCTCTGCCCGAAAACTGCCAGATAGCGGAAGTTGTCGATTGGGGTTCCGAAGCCAAAGAAGGTGATGTTGCCGCAAACGATTGTATGGATAGAATTATCCAGAATTATTTAGCCAAAAACAATTTGGAAGGATATCTGACCCCGGGTCAAGCGTATGATATGATTATGCAATTAAACCCCGATATTTATGAAGATATAAATTCGGGACGCGCAATTTATTCGGGCGAGCAGTTCTTATTGCCAGATCCTTCCGCAATAAGAGGTATGGATTCGGTTGAAGAACAAATTCAAAATGAAATGCTTGCAAATCTTGCTGAGAATAATGAAGATTTCCAAAATATCGTTAACGGTGAAAATGCTGAAAATGCGGATGTGGAATACGATTCCAAAAACAATACGATAACCGTAAAAGACGGCGATAATATTTATGTATTTGATTCTGAAGGAAATACGGTCGAAGATAAAACAACGACCACGGAAGACGTTCAATCAAATATTGAAACCGCAATTTCAAGGAGTTTACCAGGAAGCGAATATACATTAAGCGAAAATGGCATTCAGCTTGAAGAAAGCGACAGATCCGGAAGGTTATATGCTGATTGCGAAATTACCCAAGACGGTGAAACGTACAATGCAAGAGTTGTATATGACCCCGTAACGGGCAAAAGCACCTTTACGGTTCTTGATGAAGAAAGCGAAACCTATCAGGAATTTCTTGAATATGATAATGAAAATTCAACCGTAACTCAATATAATGAAGACGGCGATAAACTTGTTCAAAAAGTAAATGAAGAAGGAGAAGCCACGGCTTCATATGTATACGGTACGGACGGCAGCCTTAAAGCGGTTACGGACTCGGACGGCAACGAAGTAACTCTTGATGATGTTATGGATGGCGAAACTATCACATCCGATTTTCAGGCAAGAGCCGTATTGGAACATATCGCAAACGGCGATACCGTTGACGATGCAATCGAACGTGTTCAAAACGGCAATTATTCGCCCGATGTTGACGAAGCTTCAGACGATAACGATGATGATAATCCGGAGACGGATGCTGCCGATGATAACAATGCAGAAAGTTCAAAAGAAGAAATATTGAGTCATTTGGATGAAAACGCACCCGATGATATTGAATTTGAACAGCAAGAAGATGGTACGTATACGGCAGAATATATTACTTCTGAAAGTGTTTCGGGTCCTGAAACCAGAACAAAAAGCGTAGTTGAATATGATCCTGAAACCGGTGTAACAACGGTCAGAAGATACGATGTTACAAATAATGAAAATGATGAAATACAAGAAGACCAAGAACCTTCAAGCGTCAAAGAATATAATGAAAATACAAATACGGAAACATTTACCTATACATCTACAAGGTATAGAACAGGTGAGGATCCCGAAACAGTAGAAGAGGTTTATACAACGGTATATGCCGATGATTCCATGAGCGATGAAGCCATAACAAGAATATCCAAAGAAGAAAACGGCAACCTCACTTTAGTTACTACAAAAGAAAACGGTGAGCAAACAGGAAAGTATGAGATTGAATACGGTGATAATAATGAAATATCATCGGTTTCAATTACCGGCGAAAACGGTCTGCAAACGACAATCAATGCCTCCGATATGAAAGATGCTGACGGAAATGCCCTTTCGCAGGATAAAATTGCCAAAATATTTGCGGATATCAATAGCGGTGACTCGCCAAAAGCTG
Organism: Candidatus Galligastranaerophilus gallistercoris; assembly: GCA_018710795.1. Lineage (GTDB taxonomy): Bacteria > Cyanobacteriota > Vampirovibrionia > Gastranaerophilales > Gastranaerophilaceae > Galligastranaerophilus_A > Galligastranaerophilus_A gallistercoris. The sequence continues at coordinate 9,922 of DVJH01000039.1, forward strand.
CATTTCTTCAAAACGGCGCAGATGAAGTATATGAAACCGTTAAGAATGCTAATGTTAAATTGGCTGACGGTTCAACTTCAAATCAAGTCGAAGAATTTACAAACGGCATAGATGAACTCAAAGGCGTTTGTGTCCCGGGCGTTTCGGATTTCCAAGCCGCAGGTTCTCTTGAATATGACGAAGAAACAGGCATATATTCTATGAATTATACGGGAACAAGAGCTCTGGGCACCGGTTCATCGACGGAAGAAGTTAAATACAATGTAACGTATGATCCTGAAACCGGAATTACAAAATTTGAAGAACTTGATTCAGAAGGCGAAGCCACGGGTGATTATTCCGAGTTTAATTCAAATACAATGACAATGACGGCACAATACGGCAATGCCAAAGAAATTACAACTTGTAAATATGATGAGAATAATGAACTTAAAGGTCTTGGCACAACCCGTGCGGAATATGATGAGAATAATGAACTTACAAACGTAACCGTAACCGATGTTAACGGGCGGGCAAAAACAATAACTGCAACGGAATTAAAATCGCTGGGCGTCGGAGCAACTGAAGTTGAAGAAGTATTTGCAAAAATTGAGACAGGCGAATTTTCGCCCGAAAATATTTTAACCGAAACTTTCCCTGATTTATTATCCGATCTGGAGCTATCAGGCGAACTTTTAGTCGACAGAATTCCCGAAGGTTATGCAGAAAGCGGCGGCAATATTGAACCTTCTAAATTCCTTGAAGAATGGGATACTCATGTTGCTGACGGAACATTGCATGATTATTTAATAGAAAATCTTGATTCAAATAACATTGGTGAACTTCTTGAATATCTGCAAAGTGAAGAACAACAAGACGGTAATTTCGCATTCGCTAATTATTGCAGCCAGATAGATACAAACGGTATGGAATACAGTGGCGATATCAGTACATACATTGCAAGTATTCTTGCAACGGCGGATGTTGAAAATATGACCGAATCTCAATATGATGCCTATATTAAAACCATTTCAAACGAAATGCAAATGTGTAATCTAAACAATACGAGTACACCCGCATACTATCTGCTGAATTCGGATTCTTCAGAGCTTATGATATCAGATCAGATATTATTTGATGCGGCCGCAAATCTTTATGAAACGGATTCGTATTTATATGAAAATATGTATACAAATATAGGTGATATTGCAAGACAAAGATTAGATAATGCATATGTAAATACGGCTGTTAACTCTGACGTTGAAGAAAAAAGCGATTATGATACGGCGGTAAAATTGTTAAGTAATTCACTTAGCGACTCTGACGGTTCATATGTGGCAGATGCTTTTGTTCAAAAAATAACTGACGGTGCAGACAATGAAACCGTCGGCGGAAACAATTATAACAGATTGCTTCTTGATGTTGCGCTTAAATATAAGGAAGAAACGGGAGTTTCTTTAATGGATGTATATGAAATTGAAGACAATGCGGATTTATGTAAATCAATTGTCCGCACATTGTCAACTCTTCATACCACAAACGATAAAACGACAAACGAGCAGGTTGCAGAAATTCTTGCCGATAACCTGTACGGCGCAATGAAAGGTGCGGGTACGCATGGCAACGTTATAAGCGCCATACTGGGTAAAGACGGTGATAATTACATGATAGATGATGCACTTTTAAGAGACATAGAAGAAGCATTTATCAAACAAAGTCATAATGGTGGTACGGGTGGTTATGATCACACATTGTACAAATATGTAAATGATCAATCATCACTTGGTGACAACAGAGATATGTATACGAGTCGTATGCACTATACAAATGATAAAATAGGAGAATATCTTGAAGAATTGGGTCTGACAGAATAATAAATCCGCTAAAATAAAATTAAATGCCTTCCTTTTTTGGGAAGGCATTAATTTATTAAGAATAAATAAAGGTGATGTTTAAATTTTATTTTTGTGTTTAAAATAAATACTATAATTGTAATAGTTTATTCGGAGCACAAAAATGAAAACCACGGTTGTTGATTATCTTGTAAAAAAACTTGAATTTCTTGGCATTAACCACATTTTCGGATTACCGGGGGATTATAACTTTAATATATTGGATGCAATTATAAAATCAAAAAACGTTGAATGGATAAATTCGACAAACGAACTTAACGCCGGCTACTGCGCAGACGGCTATGCAAGAATAAAAGGCTATGGCGCTCTCGTTACAACATACGGCGTCGGTGAATTAAGCGCAATAAACGCAATAGCCGGTTCATACGCAGAATCCGTTCCCGTTATTCATATAGCGGGTGTTCCCAAAACATCGTTTATTAAAAATAAATCAATTGTTCATCATAATTATTTTGAAGCGGATTATTTTTCATACGAAAATATGTATAAATTTGCAGCTAAAACAACCGCATATCTTAACGAAAAAAACGCAAAAGATGAAATAGACAGAATCATTGATGTAATGGTAAATGAAAAACTCCCTGTTTATGTTGCTATTCCCGTTGATGTTTGCAATTTGGAAATTGATGATTTCGGATTTGATAAAATAATGATAAATAAATCCGATGAAATAAATTTATCTCTTGTATGCAAAAAAATAAAAGAATTTTTTATTAATTCAAAAAATCCGATTATTTTTGCCGATTATCTTGTAAAACGTTTTAATCTTCAAAAAGAACTTGAAACAATCATAAAAAACACAAACGCCTCCGTTGCGTCTTTTCTTATGGGAAAGGGCTCGATTAACGAACAAAACCCTAATTATCTGGGTGTTTATATGGGAAATGTTTCAAATAAAAACCTGCTTGATGCAATTGATGATTCGGATTTAATTATAACTCTGGGTTTTCTAAATGCCGATCTTAATACCTTCGGCTTCAGCACCTTTAAGGAAAAAACGCCGGATATTTTAATCGAAAAAAACAGAACGATAATTAAAGGTCAGGTTTTTAACAATGTTTTAATTCAAGATGTTGTAAAATATATGGCTGCCAATTTAAAAGAAACAAAAACTCCTTTATATACAAACAATTTCGGCATAAAATCCTCCCCCGGCGGCAAAATCAAAATCGAATATCTTTTGGATAAAATTCAAAACTTTTTGGATGAAAACGACGTATTTGTTATGGAAACAGGGCTTATGAGCCTTTCCGGCGCTTTTTTACACCTGAAAAAAGGCATGGAATATATATCTCAAACCCTCTGGGGTTCAATCGGCTGGGCGACGCCTGCGGCATTTGGCGTAAATATGGGAACAAATAATAACGTAATTTTATTCACGGGCGACGGTGCCCACCAATTGACCGTGCAGGAGCTTGCAAACTTTTTTGAACATGATTTGAAGCCCGTTATATTTTTATTAAATAACAAGGGTTATACGGTTGAAAGAGTTTTATCAAAAGACCCTGAAGACAAATTTAACGATATTACAAACTGGAACTATTCAAAAATATTGGAAGCATTTTCAAACGGAAAAAAATATTTTTATGCAAAGGCCAAAACCTTTGAAGAACTTGATAACATACTTTTACAATTAAAAGAATGCAAAGGAAAAATTTTATCCTATATTGAAATTGAGGCGGATAAATTTGATTATACAAAAGAGGGAAAAATTCTTACGGAAAATATGAAAAAATATTCTTCTTCTCTTGATTAATTTTTCTTATACGCCCTGATTTCAACCGCTCTGCCGTTTGAAAAGGTTCTGTCCCGATTATAATTTTCAAAGATAAATTCGCATATTTTTTCTCCGAAACCCTTGCAAAATTCATCTTTGCCGTAAATTGTGTAATCAATGTTTGTAATCAATATGTAATCGGGACCGTTCAATTTTAAATCATTAACTATGTTTTCTTCTCCGATTGCTTCAATGTGATTCGGCAAAAGCTGATAATATTTCAAATTTGTTTTTCTGTTTGAAAGATAATTAAACATTGCACCTTCGGGCAAAATTAAAATCGTCTTGTCCATTTTGATGTTTTCCATATACGATAAAACCTCTTTTATCGTATACGGGTCCGAATTTGCATCTGTTTTATATATTCCTTTAGGAGTTATGATTTTATTATTTATAAATAAATTTGTGCTTAAAGAAAAATAAACCGCGTTTAAAATTGCAATTGTTATCATAAAAGACATAAAAAGCTTATTAAAATTTTTATTTTTTATTATCTGTCCGAAAAATAAACAAAATGCCATAATGCCGATTGGCATTGTATATGCGGCATATCCTCCGGGGTATGTAAAATTAAATCTTATACATAGAAAAATCTGTATTAAAACCAAAAATACAAAAGAAAAATCCAAAAGTTTTTTATTAAAAATTCCCGCAATTAAAATAATAATATTTAAAATACAAATATAATTAAAAAGCTTATATGCCGCAAAATCGCCCTTAATAACAAAACAGACAAAAAATATAATGCTCAAAATAAAATTTAAAAAACCAAAAAGCTTATCTCGATTTTTCTTAAGCGGATAATATAAAACAATGCAAAAAGTTAAAAACGGAATTAAAAACGAAACCAGCCCCGAAAAATTATATTGAATCCATTCAAAAAAATTGCGCCTGAATATTTTTGCATTGTAAAAATCCAAAGATTCGGCACTCATAAAGTTTTTTAAAAATTCAAAATAATTTATAAAGTCATTAAAATTAAACCCCTGTACAATTAAAATAGAAAAACTTAATAATAACGGTGCAAAAAATAAAACGAATGAAATAAAGATATTTTTGAAAGATATTTTCTTATAAAGGCAAAAAATCAAATAAGGAATAATTAAAAATATGTATTCCGCCTTTAGTGCAAAACAGCCCCCGAGAAGAAAAAACGAAGCATAGATATTGAGATTTACGTTTGTTTTATTAAACCTTAAAATAAAATAAACGGAAATAAACAAAAAACAAACCGCATAAATAAATGCGTATGAATATCCCGTAACATAATTAAAAATCAATGAAACGTTAAACATTGTAATTAACGTTGTTATAACGGTAATTTGAAAACTTTTTGTTTCATCCGTGTAATTTCTCAATATTAAATAAATAAAAACGGCGGTTATACAAGAAAAAACGCTTCCCGTTATTCTTAAAACATCAAGGTTTGAAGAAAAAATTTTCATTATGACCGCATTAATTTGATACGAAAGGGGAAAATATGACAGGAAAATATCTTTAAAAGGAACCGCCCCGTTTAAAATCGCTTCGCTTGCAAGAAATTCCCTTCCGCAGTCATAATAAAAATCTCCGAATGAAAAATAATTAACGGCAATAAAA
>DVJH01000040.1 GCA_018710795.1 Candidatus Galligastranaerophilus gallistercoris
GTATCTTCCGCATCATAATAATCAATGTTTTCAACTTTGTCGACATCTCTTAAAAGCACAAGCATGCTTTTTAATTCCTGAATCGTAAATTCGCTGTTTGAAATTATGGCTACGGTATTGTTATATCCCATTATTCTTTCCTTTTAACTAACTAAAAAATACATTATATTTAAAATCTTGGCAAATTTTTAAAGTTTTTATAAGCAATATGTAGAATTTGTTAAATTTAAAAAATTATTTTATATTGTAGAAAAATTGAATTTAAAGGTTAATTAATATATGGATAAAAAGAAACTGATAGGAATTTTGTTTTTAATATTTCTTTCGGGTCTCGGATTGAGGCTTTTAAATCTGAATAAACCCGAAGGCATGTGGAACGATGAATATTTAACCTGGGAAATTGCAAAGGCATCTTTTCCTTATGAATTTTTTCAGGCTATTTTAAGAAATTGCCATGCCCCCCTGCATTATATTTATTTAAAACTCTGGATTCTTGCTTTTTCGGATTCGGATGTTTCGCTCAGGATGTCATCTCTGGTGCCTGGCGTTTTATCGATTATTATTATGTTTTTTGTCGGGCGTGAAGCCGGCAAAAAAACTTCCGATACGGCAGGGCTTATTTCTGCCGGTCTTTGCGCGGTGAGTTCTTTTTTGATTTATTTTTCTCAGGAAGTAAGAATTTATTCGCTTTTATTTTTAATTTCCGCCCTGAATGTTTTATGCGCGCTGAAAACTCTTGAAAACCCTTCCAAAAAAAACTGCATGTTTTTTGTTTTAACTTCTTTTCTTTTGATGCTTGAACACACCATTGGTTTTGTATTTGTATTTTTCTCAACCGTTTCTTTAATATTGTTTGCAAGCAAAAAAAGCAAATTTAAAAAATTTCTTTTAACCGCCCTTGTTGTTGCATTGATTATTTTTATTCCGCTTGCCGGGCTCCATATTTATAACGTAATGTTCAACCAGCAATATTTCAGCCAGTGGTGGGCGCCTTTCAGCTGGGCAAAGCTTGCATTTTTCTTTACGGATTTATTCTCTCCGTATCTTGTTAATATAACTAATGCTCCGCCTTCGTTCTGGTCCATGGTATATAACGGACATACAATAAACTGGGGTTTTACGCTCTTTGCTTTTATTCCGCTCGGCATTGCCGCTTTTTGCATGGTAAAAGCGTTATTTGATTTTGATAAGAAGATAAGATATATTCTTCTGACCTCGTTCGGTGTCTATTTTACCGTTTTAATCGCGTCTTTATTCGGTAAAATTCTCTTTTTGACAAAATATATGACGGAAATTTACCCGCTTTTGATTTTGCTTTGTACCGCAGGTTTTGTATCTTTTAAATCAAAAGGTTTAAAAATTACTCTTGCTACGGTTTATACGGTTGTTTGCATTTTCTTTATTTTTGCTTCTCAATATTCACCCGTTAAATTAATACGTACGGAAGGGCAGAATATCCCCGTTGCAATGCTTAAAGTGCTTAAATATGATAATGATGACAAGGTTTTGTTTCTTTATTACCCCAAAGAAAGATTTTTAAAATATTCAAAAGAAATTCCCGAAAATATCAATACTTCACATATTTCAAAGTATGATTTTTTATTTATAAAAGATAACGATGAAATTATGAAAGATACATATGCCGAAGGTAAAATTACCTATAAACCCGTATTTGCATCAAACGTAAATATCGGGCTTGATAAATTTTTAAAAAAAAACGTATACTCTGACATACAAAAAGGCGACAGGTTTTTTCTGGTAGATTTTGCTCCCGTTACGATATTCGGCGATACCGAGTTTCAAAACGTTTTAAAAAGCGAAAAAAGGTATAATTCGACTCCGTTTTTGTATCTTGTCTTTTCATACATTAGAAATTATATAGTAAAAAGCGCAAACACCCTTTTAAGTTTCTCGGGCGTTGTTAATTATCAGGACTGGAGAATTTTTATATTTGAAAAAACATAAATTCTTCATATCTATGGTGGAATGCGGGCGCTTATATGTTGCCATGGTCCTCAAATAGTTGTATTATAGAAAAAGTTGTAAAGCAGTATAAATTAAGTAAGGAAAGAATAAAATGGGATTTCATATGCAGATATTGATTGCACTTTTGCTTGGAATTAAGCGAAACTGGCATATATTTGTCGGCTTAATTCTGGGCGTTATATGCGGTGTTATTTTTCCGCAGTCTCAATATCCCCAGGTGCATAAAATATTTACTTTTATAGGTCAGGCGTTTATCAACATTATCCAGATGATTGTAATTCCGCTTGTTATATCTGCAATAGTAATCGGCATTTCAAGTGTGGGCGATAATAAACAGCTTGCAAAGTTCGGCAAAAAAATGATTTTATTCTATTCGATAATAACCGTTGCGGCGGTTACAATCGGTGCGCTTCTTGCGGTTGTTATGCGTCCGGGCGAAGGCGCAAAAGAATTTATTAACCCTGAGATTGCACAGGAATTGCAAGGGCTTGTTGCCGCCATGATACAGGATCAGCATTCGCATATTGCTCAGATTTTCCTTGATTTAATTCCGAGAAATCCTTTTTATGCTCTGAGTCTCGGCGATATGATTCCGATTATAATATTTGTTCTTGTTTTTGCGGTTGCGCTTGCTAAAATCGGCGAAATTAACCGTCCGGTCGTTTCGTTTTTTGAAAGCGTGTTTGCGGCAACCATGAAAGTTACGGATTGGATTATGTACCTTGCGGCTCCCGGTATATTTGCCCTTGTTGCAAGCTCGATTTCAAGTTTCGGCGTTACCGTATTTCAGGGCGTCGGAAAATATTTCCTTGTAGTCATCATCGGTATATTATTGCAGTTTGTTCTTGTATATCCTTTAATGCTTAAGATATTTTCAAAAGTATCGGTTTCAAAACTCTATGCCGCAATAACCGAAGCGGTCATGGTTGCATTCGGCACAGCTTCAAGCTCGGCAACATTGCCTTTAACCATTACCTGCTGTGAAAAAAGAGGGATATCAAGCAAAATTTGTTCGTTTGTTCTTCCCTTGGGCGCAACGCTTAATATGGACGGAACGGCGCTTGTTCAAACGGTTGCGGTTATATTTTTAACTCAGGCATACGGTATTGAATTATCGGGACTCGTAATTGCTCAAATTGCTTTCCTTGCAATTGTCGCATCATCCACTTGCGCAGGAATCCCCGGTGCAGGGCTTATTACGATTGCTCTTGTTTTAAACGGAATAGGTTTAACCCCCGAACAGATGGTTGTCGGTTTCTCCTTCCTTTTTGCTTTGGACAGGGTTACCGATATGTTCAGAACCACGGCAAACGTTACGTCTGACGCTGTTGTTGCTGCAATTATCGCAGACAATGCCAACGAGATTAATTACGAACTTTTTAACAATCCCGAGCTTCAAAAAGATATTATCTGATGAATATTGATATTGTTCTTGAAGGCAAGCTCAAAGAGCCGTTTTTTAAGGCCGGTGCCGATGAATTTAAAAAACGCTTAAAAGGGTATCTGGAATTGAAGATAGTTGAGGTTTCTTCAATTGATGAGTATTTAAAAAATAATCTCAAATCTTCGGATTATTTGATTACCATGGAAATAGAAGGAAATATGCTTTCAAGCCTTGAATTTGCGGACAAAATAAAAGAAATTGAAAAAGACGGCTTTTATAACAGAATCCTTTTCCTGATAGGCGGCTCGGACGGTTTATCGGATTTTGCGAAACAAAAAAGTACATTTAAATTTTCAATGTCAAAATTGACCTTTCTCCATCAGGAAGCAGTTTTGATTTTGACGGAACAAATATACAGGGCGGTAAAAATTTTAAAAAATGAACCCTATCATAAGTGAGGATTAATTATGAGAGCACTGGACATTATTGAAAAAAAGAAACAGGGACTTGTTCATACAAAAGAAGAAATTGATTTTTTTATTAACGGATATATGAACGGGCAAATTGAAGATTACCAAATGTCATCCTGGCTTATGGCGGTTTGTTTTCAGGGTTTGAATTTTGACGAAACCGCATATTTGACCGAAAGCTTTATTAATTCGGGCGATAAATTGGATTTTTCGGATTTCGGCGTCCATGTTGCGGATAAACATTCAACGGGCGGCGTCGGCGATAAAGTTACCCTTGTTTTAATTCCCCTGCTTGCGTCTCTGGGCGTTGCCTGTGCAAAGCTTTCAGGCAGAGGACTCGGTATGACGGGCGGAACGATTGATAAACTTGAATCAATACCCGGGTTTAACTGTATGCTCTCGGAGGATAAATTTAAAGAACAAATAAGAAAAATTAATGCCGCAATTTCGGCGCAAACTCCGAACCTTGTTCCGGCTGACGGGAAAATCTACGCCCTAAGAGATGTAACCGCAACCGTTGATAATATGAGCTTAATTTGCGCTTCCGTCGTTAGCAAAAAAATAGCCTCGGGCGCCGATATAATTGTATTGGACGTTAAATACGGCTCCGGCGCTTTTATCAAAACCAGAGAAGAAGCACTTGAACTTGCTGATTTAATGATTAAAACGGGTGCAAAATTAAACAGAAAAATTGATGCGGTGATATCTTCAATGGATCAGCCCCTCGGAAATTGTATCGGAAATTCTCTTGAGGTTATTGAAGCAATTGAATTTTTAAAAGGCAACATGGCGCCTGATTTATATGACATTACTCTTGAAATCGCTTCAAGAACGCTTATGCTTGCAAACCTTGCCGCAGATTTTGATGATGCAAAAAATCTTGTTGACGATGCGATAAATTCGGGGCGTGCTCTTGATAAACTTACGGAAATAATTGAAGCACAGGGCGGAAATAAAAACGTTACGGATGATTATTCAATCTTTAACATAGGAAAAAATAAATTTGAACTCAAAGCGCAGTTCGGTGCGTACATAAAAAAACTTGATGCTCTTGAAATTGCCCATGCCTGCAAACTTTTGGGCGCAGGAAGGGATAAAAAATCCGATAAAATCGATTTTGGCGCGGGCTGTGTTTTGAATTTTAAAGTAGGCGATAAAGTCTCAAAGGACGATATTCTTTTAACTCTTTATTATTCGGATAATGTTTCGAAAGAAAGATTATCGGAAGCAATTGACCATGTAAATAATGCTTATAAATTTTCAATTGAAAAAATAGACAAACAAAGAGTCGTTTAATTATTGAACAAGGTTGTTTGCATCCCGTTTGAATTCTTCCTGTGCATTTTTCAGGTCATAGCTTTGATAAAGTGCCGCATAAGTTTTTGCGGCTATATCGTAATTTGTCTTATATGAATAAGGAATTATTTCATCCTGTCCTTCGTTTGTGATTGTGCCGTCCGCTTTATCTATTGCGGGGTTAATCGGGTCTGTGCTGTATATATCCGCA